>JAAZDR010000113.1 GCA_012512705.1 Bacillota bacterium | reverse complement strand
CTTGTGCCGCCAGCGATCCAAAAGCCCCACGCCGGCCAGCATCTTACGCGCCCGCCGCAGCCTCTCGGCCGGCGCCACACCGCTGAACACCAGCGGCAAACTCACATTCTCCAGCGCATTCATCGCCGGCAGCAGGTTATAGGACTGAAAAATAAAGCCCATCTGTGTTCGGCGAAAAGGAACCATCTTTTTTTCCCTGAGCTTGCTTATAGTCACGCCGCGGAAAATCACCTCTCCCCGCGTAGGCCTTTCCAGGCCGGCAGCGACATTGAGCAGCGTAGTCTTTCCACAGCCGGAAGTCCCCAAAAACGCCACAAACTCGCCCGCCTCCACAGAGAGGTCTATGCCGTTCAAAGCGGTTATAATTTCCTTCCCCAACCGGTACTTCTTCACCACCTTTTTCAGTTCCAGAATAGCCACCTTTTCATCCCCCGATCCCGCATTTTATTACAGCTTCAACATTTTTACAGCTTCAACTTTGGCAGATATATGTATTTTTTACATATTTACTTGATTTCCCTTTTTTTAAGGCAATAAATTATGTTAACAAATTTCTTAACTTGAACTTCGCAAAAACTCTCTTTTAAAAAGTAAATAGTTGACATTTCTCAGTTTAGTTGATATTATAATTTATGGAAACCGGTGAAAACTTTCACGTATAGCGAAAGGCTCCTATATAGCTTATAAGAGGGCTATTTTTCTTCTTTCTGACGGCTTTTTGACAACTTATAATTTTCAAAAAAGTTAATCTAGGGAAGGGGCCTGATCTTATGATAAAAATTAGTGCAGACAGCACCTGCGATCTATCGCCGGAAATCCTAAAGAAGTTTAACATCTCCATCATGCCCTTAAATATCATTGTCGGTGATCAAGCCTTCCTCGACGGTAAAGAAATACTTCCGGCAGACATTTTTAAATACGTTGACATTGACGGGAAATCATGCAAGACAGCAGCAATTAATGTACAGGATTATCGCACCTTTTTTAAAAAACTATCCTCAAAGTACGAGGCACAAATTCACATCTGCTTAGGTTCAGGATTCTCTTCATGTTATCAAAATGCTGTATTAGCAGCACAAGATTTTGAAAATGTTTATGTGCTAGATTCAGACAACCTTTCTAGCGGAAGCGGGCGCCTCGTCTATGAAGCCGCCTTATTAGCAAAGCAGGGCCTAAAGCCCGAGGAAATCTTCGCCAAACTGCAGGATTTAGTGCCCAAAATCGAAACGAGTTTTGTCATCGACCGTTTAGATTACCTGCGCAAAGGAGGACGCTGTTCCGCTCTTGCGGCACATGGTGCATCCCTCTTAAAAATAAAACCGTGTATAGAAGTAGTCGACGGCAAAATGACAGTCGGCAAAAAGTATAGAGGTTCCTTTGAGAGGGCCTTAAAAAAATACGTTGAAGATCGACTTTCCGGAAGAAAAGACATCGATAACAGCAGGATATTCATTACCCACTGCCAATGCTCCCCACAAATTATAGAAATGGTAAAAGAGGCGGTCTCCGAGCAGGCTGATTTCCACGAAATTATTGTCACAGAGGCTGGAGCCACAGTCGCAACCCACTGCGGCCCTAACTCCCTCGGCATCCTTTTCCGACACCTTTGAGCCGGTGTTTTTATGCTGGCCCGAGGCGAACAAGCCGGAAAAGAAAAAGGGTGGTTGACGATCGAAGAAGTATAACACATTAATTTCCTCTCAAGAATTTACATAAGCAAAATAAGCAAACAAAACAAGCAAAAAAGCTACTGGCTGATTTGCCAGCAGCTTTTTTGCCTGCAGTAGGCCAAACTCAAGCTGCATTTTCTTAGGCGAAGATTATGATCCTCCCGCATAAAATGTTAATATAATACTAATAAAAGGAGTTGCCGCTTAAACGCCAACGGCGACTCTTATTATTATTGTAGCATACCTTCTGAGAATCGACAGAACCTGGAGAGAAAATCTATGTTAATACTGAAAGGAAAATATAATACTGCTGTCGTCTATACCGACAAAATTGAACCGGAGGCAGAAGCGCAAATTATTGAGCTTTTGAACCAGGATTTCATCCAGGGCGCCAAGGTGGCGATCATGCCTGATGTCCATACAGGCGTTGGCTGCACCATCGGCTTCACCGCCGATCTCGGCGATAAGGTTATCCCCAATATTGTCGGCGTAGACATAGGCTGCGGCATGCTGACCGTTGAATTGGGCAAAAGAGACATTGACCTTGAGCGTCTGGACGCTGTGATCTATGAACATATCCCCAGCGGCTTCAGCGTGCATAAAAGCAGGATCGCCCCGTTTGCAGCCCTTCAGGACTTACACTGCTACAGGAAGCTCAAAAACACAAAACGCCTGGAAAGAAGCATCGGCACCCTTGGCGGCGGAAACCACTTTATTGAAGTAAACGCCGATCAAAAAGGCAGCAAATACTTAGTGATCCACACCGGCAGCAGAAACCTGGGCAAACAAGTGGCAGAATACTACCAGCGCCTAGCCGTTAAACTCTGCAGCGGCACCCGCTACCCGAAACCGCTGTGCTACCTATGGGGCGAGCGGAGAGACCAATACCTCCACGATATGAAAATCTGCCAGAGTTTTGCCGCCTTAAACCGCCGCGTAATCGGAGACACTATTCTGCAACACTTATACGGGAAAACGGTAGATGACTTCCCCCACTTTTCCACCATACACAACTATCTTGACTTTTCCGACAACATCATCCGCAAAGGCGCCATTTCAGCAAGAAAAGGAGAAAAAGTGATCATCCCCATCAACATGCGGGACGGCTCCATCCTTGCCGTCGGCAAAGGCAACCCCGACTGGAATTATTCCGCTCCCCATGGTGCGGGAAGACTCATGAGCAGGACCGAGGCAAAAGAAGCCTTTGACTTAAAAGACTTCCAAGCAGCAATGGAAGGCATCTACTCCACCTCAGTTGCCAAATCTACCCTCGACGAAATCCCCATGGCCTACAAACCCATAGAAGAAATCCTCAACAATATCCATGATACCGTTGAGGTCATAGAAGTCATCAAGCCGATTTACAATTTCAAGGCAAAATAACCGCCAGATCAACCTCCAAGTCTTCTACCAGCTTTTCCAAGGCTTCCAGGACTACATCCTCTCTTGCCTGTTTATCGTCAGCAGCATCTACCTGAACAGAATCATTAAAATTATTTATTGCTTCGACAGCTGCTTCCACATCTTCAAGATCTTCTGAGTAAATGTCTTTTGCCCTGTCAATCTTTAAAACTACATCTTCCCAGACATCTCCGCTAACCGCGCCTTTGCCGCCGATGATCCTGATCTCGCTGGAGGCGGTGATAACGCTGTCCAAGTAGTCCTCCACGGCTTCCGGGATCGAGCCGGTCCGGGTATAGAGGATCGGAAGGCCGAAAACAGATGCGCTGACTGCATCAGCGAGGTTTTGATCATGACCGGCGGTCAATACGAGGCAATCTTCACCGGCGAACATTTCTTCAGCCACGCTAACGCTTGTTCCATAGCGGTCAGCGCCGGACAAACGCTCTTCCACATCAGCCAGATCCTCGAGATCCTCTGCCACCGCTTTGCTCACAACGCCTTCCCCGCCGACAATATAGAGCCTGCTGACTTCCAAATCACTTATTGCCTTTTCTGTTACCGCAGGTATAGAGTCTTTCCTGACCTGCAGGATCGGGGCAACGTTAACAAATGCAGCAGCTCCGGCCGCGAGGGAATCAGCGGTAGCGGCACCGTTTACGATAAAGGCAAAATCAGCGGTATCTGTCAGCCCAGCCGTCTCTTCGGCGATTTTGACCGCTGTCTCATAGCGATCCTTCCCGCTCACCCTTTTAACCTCCAGGCCGAGATCCTCAAGCTCCTTAACAACAGCGCCAGAAACAGCCCCCTCGCCCCCAAGCACGATCGCTTCCTCGGCGCCGAGATCCTTAATCGCCTCTGCCACTGATTCCGGGAGGGAACCAGGCCTGGTTAAGAGTATCGGGGCCTCAAGGGCGCCTGCCAATACGCTGGCCGCCAGCGCATCAGCAAACTGGCCCTCGGCATCGCCCCTGGCAATAAGGACTTCATGAGAAGACTTAAAAGCATCAAGGGCAACAAATGCCGATGTCTCGTAGCGGTCTGCCCCGCCGATCCGACTGACGCCGCTTTCCGCCAAAGCTGTGCCGACAAACAGGGAAAGCAGCAGCAGAACAACTAACGCTGCAGAAAGAGATTTTAGGCCTGCTTTTAAACT
>JAAZDR010000112.1 GCA_012512705.1 Bacillota bacterium | reverse complement strand
CGGCCTATGTTGTGCTCAATCACGCTATTGGCCGCCTCGAGTATGTTGGCAGTAGATCGGTAGTTTTGCTCCAACCGTATCACGGTAGCATCTGGAAAGTCACGTTCAAATTCGAGTATATTGCGAATATCAGCACCACGGAAACGATAAATCGATTGATCGTCATCGCCAACGACACAGATATTGCGATAATAATCAGCAAGAAGTTTTGCCAGGCTGTACTGAGCATAGTTTGTGTCTTGATATTCATCAATCATAATATAGCGAAACTTTCTCTGGTAAAAAGATAATATCAGTGGATTTTCCTTCAATATCTCCACCGTTTTAAACAGCAAATCATCAAAATCAAAAGCATTATTCGCACGCAGCCTCTTCTGATATAAATGGTAGACTTCTGCCACACGCTGAGAAAAAAAATCCTGTGCCAGCTGTGCATACTCTTCAGGTCCGAGCAGTTCATTTTTAGCGGTGGAAATAGCTGCCCGTATGGCCGGGGCCTTAAAATAGCGTGAATCAAGGTTTAGCTCATCAATCACTTCTTTAATAAGGCTTAACTGATCTTGGTCATCATAAATTGTAAAATTTGGCGTAAAGGCACTCTCCTTAATCTCTTGCAAGGCCCGACGCAAGATGCGCACTCCCAAAGCGTGGAACGTGGAAATCCAAAGCTCGCTCCCCAGGCCGGTCAGTTCTTGTACACGGTTTTTCATTTCTTCGGAAGCTTTATTTGTAAACGTAATCCCCAAGATTTCCCACGGCTGAACTCCCTTTTCCTGCAGGAGGTAGGCAAGACGATAAACAATAACCCTCGTTTTACCGCTACCAGCCCCTGCTAAAATAAGGAGCGGTCCCTCTGTATGGCAGACCGCTTTTTTTTGTTCTGCATTTAAATCTTCTAAAAGCTTCATTTTATTATTCATCTCCGCTGCAAACAATTCTCTCAAACTTTTTGGTCGTCTTCTTTTTCAGCTTCGCTTAGGCGCTGCAAAACAGATTGATACCCTCCTGCACCATAATAAAGAAACCTTTTCACCCGACTGATCGTTGCAGTGCTCGCCCCTATAGACTGTTCTATGCTTTGATAAGTGGCGCCGCTCTCAAGTAAGCGTGCCACCTCCAGACGCTGCGCCAATGAGTGCACTTCTGTAATTGTACAGAGATCATAAAAGAAATTTCGGCATTCTTCTTCCGATTCCAAAGCAAGAATAGCCTTATAGAGCTGTGTGAGGTGTTTTTCTTTCACTTTTGGAAACTTCACTAAACACACCTCCAGACAACACTAATATTCAATGCCTTTTCTAGCTGCTATACCTTGAGTATAATGGTGCTTAATCTCCTTAATTTCACTAACGAGATCCGCTTTTTCAATTAAAGCCTGAGCAGCACCCCTACCTGTAAGGACAAGGTCCACTCCCGGTGGTCTTTTTTCAATCAAGTCTAAAAGATCTTCTAAAGGAAGCAAGCCATAATCAACAGCAACATTGATTTCGTCTAAAACCACGAGGTCATATTCGCCACTCATTACCGCTTCTTTTGCCCGCTTAAAACCTTCACATGCAAGTTCTACATCAACGGGATCTGGATTGTCCGGGTTTACAAACTGATCGCGGCCGGCTTTAACAATCGTTAACCGCGGCAGATAGCGGGCAGCTAAAAACTCACCGTAGTCCCGTCCTTTCAAAAAATGAACCATAAAAACCTTTAAATTATGGCCGACAGCCCTAAGCGCCATCCCTGCAGCAGCAGTGGTTTTACCTTTACCCTTGCCGGTAAAAACCATAACCAGCCCCTTGCGCTCGTCAGATACCAAGAAAAACCTCTCCCCTCTAATAAATTAGAGTTATTTTAGTCAACAATCAATGAATTACTTATTTCTCTAACAGAACTATAATTCCTGCCGTATTGGGGATAAGTATAAAACTTAAAACCGTTTGAGCGCCCTGTAACCAATATCCCTTCGGAAATGTTTGCCTTTGAAGTTAATTTTATCCACTGCCTCGTATACTTTTTCCAGCGTCCCTTTTAGGTTAATGTCCCAGGCTGTAACCCCGAGGACACGGCCACCAGCGGTAAAAACCTGACCGTTTTTTTCTTTTGTCCCGGCCTGAAAAACAAGGGGGTTTGTATGAGCACTAAAGTTTTCCAGCCCTTCAATTAAAAACCCTTTCTTATAGGCACCTGGGTAACCTTGGGATGCAAGAACTACACAAGCACAATAATCTGGGGCAATCTCTAATGTATGCCCTTTCAGCACTCCTCCAGCACAAGCGATAAGAAGGGGCACTATATCGGAGACAATGCGCGGGAGGATCACCTGTGTTTCAGGATCACCAAAACGACCATTTAATTCTAAAACTAGGGGACCTGCATCAGTAATCATCAGACCCGCATAGAGAACACCGCGATAAGTAATCCCTTCGTTTTGCAACCCTTTAAGGACAGGTTTAATAATCTTTTCTTCCACATTTTTTTTAAGTTCTTCACTAAACACCGGTGCTGGCGAATACGCACCCATACCACCTGTATTTGGACCGCGATCCCCTTCTAAGGCTGCCTTATGATCCTGGGCATCGGGGAGCAAAAGATAATCTTTGCCGTCAGTAAGGACCAAAACGGAGACCTCTTCTCCATATAAACAGTCTTCGATGACTACACGCTCCCCAGCTGCGCCAAATTTTTTCTCCTGCATAATCTGCTGCAGGGCCATAAAAGCCTGTTCACGATTTTGGGCCACAGTAACCCCTTTCCCAGCTGCCAGGCCATCAGCCTTGATCACAATGGGGAAATCCGTATTTTTTAAGTAGTAGTAAGCGCTGTCAAAGCTTTCAAAGACACGGAAATTTGCTGTAGGGATCCCGTATTTACGCAGAAACTCTTTCGCAAAAACCTTGCTCCCCTCCATCTGCGCCGCCTTCTGGTTTGGTCCAAAGACAGCAAGACCCCGAGAGGCAAACAAATCCGTAATCCCGGCTACAAGCGGCGCCTCGGGACCAACCACGGTCAGATCAATCTTTTGCTCTTCCGCAAAGTGGAGGAGTTCTTCTAAATCCTCAGCATCGATAGCAACCTGTTCAGCCAGTTCAGAGATTCCCGGGTTGCCAGGCGCGCAGTAAATTTTTTCTACCAGGGGGCTCTGATTTATTTTCCAAACCAGAGCATGCTCTCTTCCTCCGCCGCCAACAACTAAAAGTCGCATATTTTCTCACCCTCGTATTGTATATATTATCTCAAATTCACGGCTACAATTTTCCCTAATGCTTGAAATAGCGCCGCCCAGTAAAGATCATCGCTATACCATGTTTGTTGCAGGCTTCAATCGACTCTTTATCGCGTAAAGAGCCTCCAGGCTGGATAATCGCCGTTATTCCAGCTTTTGCCGCCAGCTCCACCGTATCTTTAAAAGGAAAGAAAGCGTCTGAGGCGAGAACGCCGCCACGGTTTTTTTCTCCCGCTTGTTCAATTGCGATGCGTGCCGCGCCAACACGGTTCATCTGTCCAGCGCCTATTCCTATTGTCTGCTCCCCTTTGGCCAGAACTGTTGCGTTTGACTTCACGTGTTTTACTACTTTTAAAGCAAAAGTAAGATCGAGCATTTCCTCTTCAGAAGGCTCACGTTCTGTGACTGTTTTCCACTCTCCCTCTTCCACGGGAGCTGTATCGAGCTCCTGTATCAGCAGGCCACCAGAAACCTTCTTCAGATCATACCTCTTCTCCTGTTCTGTTTTATTTAAGGGAATCGTTAGGAGTCGCAAATTCTTTTTTGAGCCAAGGATGGAAAGAGCCTGCTTGCTAAACGCGGGAGCAACGATCACTTCAAGAAAAATATCTGTCAGCTTCTGTGCTGTTTGTGCGTCTATCTCACCATTAGCAGCTATTATCCCGCCAAAAATTGATACCGGATCCGCCTCATACGCTCGCTCATAGGCTTCACTGATGGTAGGGGCGGAGGCTACACCGCACGGATTTGTATGTTTGAGGGCTACAACCGTTGGTTTATTAAACTCCTGTACTGCTTCCCAAGCAGCATTTAGATCGTTGAGGTTATTGAATGATAGGGGCTTACCCTGCAGCTGCTTGGCTTTGCCGACTGTAGCTAAATCTGCTCCGTACTCTTGATAAAAAGCAGCTTTTTGCTGCGGATTTTCCCCATAGCGCAGATCCTGAACTTTTTTGTAGCTATAGGTCAGAGATGCCGGAAAAGTACTTTCTTGTTCACCGAGTCCGGAGAGGTAGTTACTGATCGCTCCGTCATACCGCGCCGTATGGATAAAAGCCTCTACCGCGAGCTGAAACCGCGTCTCTTCGCTTAAACCGCCTTTTTCTTCAAGTTCAGCAATAACCGACGCATAATGCTCCGGGTTTACGACCACGGCCACATGTGCATAGTTTTTCGCCGCAGCCCTGAGCATAGCAGGGCCGCCAATATCTATATTTTCGATTGCTTCCTCTAGCGTCACTCCTTCTTTAGCAATCGTCTCTTGAAAGGGGTAGAGATTGACTACCACCAGATCAATCGGTTCGATCCCGTGTTCATCAAGCTGTTTCTGGTGTTCTTCAAGTTCACGCCTTGCCAGTATCCCGGCATGAATCTTCGGATGCAGCGTTTTTACTCTGCCGCCAAGAATTTCAGGGAAGCCGGTCACGCTTTCTGCTTCTTTCACCGCCAACCCTTCTGCACGCAAAGCGCGAGCCGTTCCCCCGGTAGAGATCACCTCAATGCCTAGTTTTTTTAGGCCTTTCGCCAAGAAAGCCAGCCCATCTTTGTTCGAGACGCTGATTAGCGCACGCTTGACTTCTTTAATCACTGATAATGCACCTTCTCCCTTCTACTCTTACTTTACCCCTACAGATAAGACCCAAAGCCCAAGGATATAGTTTATGCTCTGCACTATGTATCCGCTGATGCAGTGTTTCTACAGTGTCTCCTTCCTTCACAGCAACCGCTACCTGAGCGATAATCGGTCCCGTGTCCACCCCCTCATCAACAAAATGAACGGTACAGCCGGTTATCTTGACACCGTATTTGAGAGCTTGCTGCACAGCGTTCAGTCCTGGAAAAGCCGGAAGCAGCGATGGATGTATATTGGTGATCCGTCCTTCGTATTCACGTACAAAATAACGGGACAGCAAACGCATAAATCCAGCAAGAACAACGAGCCCCACTCTTTCACGCTGCAGCAGGGAAACAAGGGCAGCATCATACTCTTCGCGTCCTTTATAGTTTCGCGGATTCAGACAAATATGCTTATATCTAT
Organism: Bacillota bacterium; assembly: GCA_012512705.1. Lineage (GTDB taxonomy): Bacteria > Bacillota > Dethiobacteria > DTU022 > JAAZDR01 > JAAZDR01. The sequence goes on along the minus strand of JAAZDR010000112.1, from coordinate 4,033 downwards.
GCTTTCGGGCCCGCTCCAGGGCAGGAGCCTGAGCGTTATCACTGACAACCACAGCAATCTCTGCCGGCAATTTTTTTGCTTCTACAGCATCGATAATTGCCTGCAGGTTCGTTCCACTGCCGGATGCAAGTACCCCTAGTCTCAAATTAAGTTCCCTCCCTTTACTTCTAGATTTATTTCGGGTTATAAGGGTCTATAAGATGGAGATTTTTTGCTCCGGATCTGGAACGATCTCCCCAATTTCTCTCGCTCCGTACGCCTTCATCTCTCTATCCCCAAGGATCCGGGGTACTGCTTTCGCTGAAACGACAAAAACGAGACCAATACCCATGTTAAAAGTACGAAACATCTCTTCTTCCTTAACGGCCCCCATTTCGCGGATGAGCTCAAAGATAGGCGGCCGTTCCCATTTTTTTTGATAGAGCTCTGCACCCAAGCCCTGAGGCAAAATACGCGGCAGGTTTTCCAGCAGCCCGCCCCCAGTAATATGAGCAATCCCCTTGATCATATCATGCTCTAAGAGCGGTAACAGAGCGGAAACATAGATCTTTGTCGGGCGAAGCAGCTCCTCTCCTAAAGTCACTTTCATTCCCTCATAAACCGCATCTAAATCCAGGCGTGCATGTTCGAGGAGCACTTTTCTCACCAAGGAATAACCATTAGAATGAAGACCGCTGGAGGGAAGACCGATCACACGATCCCCCGCTTCAATATTTACACCGTTAATCAACCTGTTTTTTTCCGCTACCCCGACGATAAAACCAGCGAGATCATATTCCCCTTCACGATAAAAACCAGGCATTTCCGCTGTCTCTCCGCCGATCAGGGCACACCCCGCCTGACGACAGCCTTCAGCGATCCCTTCTACAATCTGTTCCACCTGCAGTGGATCCAACTTCCCTACAGAAAGATAATCAAGGAAAAACAGCGGCTCCGCTCCCTGGGCCAAAACATCATTAGCACACATCGCCACACAATCAATACCAATTGTGTTGTGTTTATTCAGCAAGAAGGCGATCTTAAGCTTTGAACCCACTCCGTCGCAACCAGAGACGAGCACCGGCTGGCGGTAGCGCTGCGGGCTAAGGGCAAAGAGACCCCCAAAGCCTCCCAGTTCACTTAAAACTTCCGAACGAAAAGTGGAGGCTGCTATACCCTTGATCCGCTCAACCGCTTCGTTAGCAGCATCGATATTAACTCCAGCCCTTTTGTAGCTAAAACCATCCCTTGCCAATCAGTTTCTCTCCTTTGTTTAATTACAATTTTAACACTCTAAATCGGATATTCGCCGCTGAAACAGGCGAGACAAAAACCCTCCGGCGGAAGGTTAAAACAGTCCAACATTCCCTGCCTGCTTAAAAAAGCGAGACTATCAGCTCCAATCATCTCTTTAATCTCTTGGACATTTTTTTGGGCAGCGATCAACTCATCTGTCGAAGGAGTGTTAATCCCGTAAAAACAGGGGGCGATTACCGGAGGAGAGCTGATGCGCATGTGGACTTCTTTCGCTCCCGCCTGGCGAAGCATATTTACCAGACGCAGGCTTGTGGTTCCGCGAACAATAGAATCGTCAACAATCACCACTTTTTTCCCGGCGATAATTTTGCGCACTGGGTTTAGCTTTAAACCAACCCTAAACTCACGATCATCTTGTATTGGCTTAATAAAAGTACGACCAATATAGCGATTTTTAATCAAAGCCATTTCATAGGGGATCCCGATCTCCTCCGCATACCCAGAGGCAGCAGCAAGGCTTGAATCAGGCACCCCGGTAACGATATCAGCATCTACAGGATGTTCTTTTGCTAGCTGCCTCCCCAGCGCCTTACGCACCAAGTGAACATTTTCTTTGTGAAAGTTGCTATCAGGGCGGGTAAAGTAGATAAATTCAAAAATACAGAGGGCTGTACGCACAGAGGGTAAGACCTGCTCCGCATGGAGCCCATTTTTATCGATCACAACCATCTCTCCCGGAGCAAGATCACGGACAAATTCAGCCCCTACTGTATCAAAAGCACATGTTTCTGAGGCAAGGATATACCCCTTACCGAGCCTGCCGATAGAGAGGGGACGAATCCCCAGGGGATCTCGCAAACCGATAAGTATGTCATCAGTCATGAAAGCGAAACAGAAAGCACCATGGATATAAGGAAGGGCAGCTTTAAGGGAAGCTATTAAATTATCATGCCCATACCGGGCGATAAGATGAGCGATTAACTCTGAATCTGTTTCAGTCTGAAAAATGGAACCGTCGGCTTCAAGGCGCTGGCGCAGTTCGTCTCCGTTTAAAAGATTCCCATTATGCGCGACAGCCAAGCAGCCGTGGCGGTAGCGAAATAAGAGCGGTTGAATGTTAGCGAAACTGCTGCTACGGGATGTTGAATAGCGGACATGGCCTAAAGCGAGGGAAGCTTTTTGCTTGGGGAGGCAATCCGGTGTAGGAAAAACTTCGGAAACAAGGCCCATTCCTTTTTTGACCCCGATCCTCTCTCCATCACTGACAGCGATGCCGGCACCTTCTTGGCCTCGATGTTGAAGGGCATAAAGACCGTAATAGGTGAGGCGAGCAACATCCTGGTCAGGGGACATTATGCCAAAAATTCCACATGCTTCTTCTGGATGGTCGACGCCGGACTCTACTATTTTTATTTCACCAGCCATAGGATCACCTCCTCCATCTTTTGTGCAAGCCCATCTTCGGCAACAGAAAGAGTTTTAGTCATCTGCCCTACCTGCCTTCACTTTTAGTAGCCTGATAAGCCTCGTAGCCTAACTTTTCCAGCCTGGCCGCCTTCTCCTCCACATCTGCTGCCAATGCTGCTTTGTATGCCGAAAATTTTTCACGCCAACGGCGCTCCTTAACACCTAAAATCTGCACTGCCAGCAACCCAGCATTCTTTGCCCCGTTGATTGCCACGGTGGCAACAGGCACCCCAGAGGGCATCTGGACAATGGAATAAAGGGAATCAACACCGTTTAAAGTCGGAGATTTTATCGGCACACCGATCACCGGCAAGGTGGTTAAAGAGGCAACCACACCCGGAAGATGCGCAGCACCGCCAGCGCCAGCAATAATCACCTCTAGTCCCCGTTCTTCAATTCGGCGGATATAGTCAAACAGCCTTTGCGGCGTCCGATGGGCGGAGGCAATTGTTAGTTCATAAGGCACTCCCAAATCTGCGAGAACTTGGGCTGACGCACTCATAATTTTTAAATCAGAATCGCTGCCCATGATAATGCCCACTAACGGTGATTCAGCCATCGTCCCCATCCTTTCTTTGAGTTGTAATAGGGCCGTAAGTTACGGCCCCTATTTACATAATTTTTTATCCTAATTATCTTAAGCGACAAAGTGAATCAAAGATACCAAAGCAAGAATATACATAAACCAGTGCACTTCCGTTCTCCGTCCGGCAACCAGCTTAATAATTGGGTAAGCGAGAAAACCGGCAGCAATTCCGTCAGCGATCGAATAGGCAAACGGCATTACAGCAATTGTCAAGAAAGCGGGAAAAGCCTCTGTGAAATCTTCGAAGTTTATCTGAGTAACCGCACCAGTCATCAACACCCCAACAATAACCAAAGCGGGTGCTGTAGCGTAACCAGGGACGATGCCCACCAGAGGCGTAAAGAAGAGTGCTAAGAGGAAGAGAACGCCAACAACAATGGAAGTAAAACCTGTCCGACCACCTTCTGAGATCCCTGCTGTGGACTCAACATAAGTGGTTACTGTACTCGTTCCCAAAACTGCACCGCCCATGGTCCCTATAGCATCAACAGTCATCGCTTTCTTTATACGCGGAAGCTTCCCTTCCTTGTCCAGAAAGTCGGCACGGGCACCGGTTCCCATAAGGGTTCCCATGGTATCAAAGAGATCAACAAATGCGAGGGCAAAGATAATCATAAAACCAAGATTAAAAGCCCCTCGGAGATCAAGTTGGAAAAGAAGAGGAGTGATGCTCGCCGGTGCACCAATAATATCACCTATTCCAGTGGGAACCTGGGTAACCCCGGTAAACATGCCCACTATGGT
>JAAZDR010000315.1 GCA_012512705.1 Bacillota bacterium | reverse complement strand
TAGATGTTAGATGTTAGACATTAGATTTGGACGGGCAATGCCCGACCCTACGGGTGTAAAACTTATACATGTAGGGGCGACCATCGGTCGTCCGTTATTTGCTTTTCGACAATCAAAAGGCACAAACCTGTGCTTATGCCTTTTGATTGCCCCTCCACACGAGGGTGGAGGAGACTTGTAAGGTTCTGATAAAACCGAATTTATTGGGCAGACTCGGTGACCGTCCATGTATTATCAGCGTTTTTCTCCGCTTGATAACCGTCAGCAACAAACTGGCTCGGATCATTGCTGAACGTACCGCCGGTTACGCTGAGTGTGCAACCTTCGTCTCTCATGAGAAGCCAATTAGGAAAGGTCTGTTCGGCAGTATAATTACCGCTCTTGATATATACTTTTCCGTAGAGATAACCGTCTGGAGATACATAGGATTCCTTAGCAAGAATTCCTCTGGCTTTGCATTTAATAGTGGCATTTTCCAAATTGCAAACGGTACCGCCGCCGATATATAATGCGCTGAATCCATTAACAGAGATAGAAGAATTATTGACGTTTACGATAACATTCTTGTTGGAGGAAGTTATACCGCGATCGCCTGTGTAACCGATAACATTATTTACATTGATTGTCATACCGGCAGAAGGTACATTCGAGGTGACATTTCCGGCCTCGTCTATCATAACTCCCAAACCATACACGTCGATAAAATAGTTCTCTTCTGAACGGTAAGAGCCACCGTCAACCGTAAAGTATATGTGTTTGTCGTTAACATTAATCAGACGGAAGCAAGCACCGTTGAATCCGGCAACGTTAATACCGCCGGTGGTGGCTTTAACGGTAACATTTGTGGGATTGACACCGTCGCCGCTGATTTGAACAGCTTCCTTTTTTTTGTTACCAACATCCGGGCTGGTTATTATGTACTGGCCAAGGTCAAGTACAATATCTTTATCAATGACCAAGGTCTCATTAAGAGTTACATTTTTAATGAGGACAACCGTGTCTCCGTCTTTCGCCGCATCAACCGCTTTGTCTAAAGTGGCATAACCGATGTTACCGATTCTTGCGGCAAAGTCGGTTTTATACTCTACCTTGAACGAGTTGAAAGAAGCGGTTACAATTGTAAGAATACCGGTTTCGCTGTTGTAGCTGTATTCCTGATCGTTTACAGCATTAACAACTTTGGTCATAGGAATGCCGTTATGCGTTACGACAACATCTGTAAGACCTTCACCGATAGGAACTTTGACTGTAACAGGCTTCGATAACTCAGACGTCGGAGTGTTGTTTATTTTGAGATCAATATCGTAGGTTACGGAGTCGGCGGTTACGGCTTTACGCTCGACCGTTAATTCAACCTTGTCATTAGTATTAAGAGTACCTGCAGGAATCGTCGCTTCTACGCCGGATGCAGAGTCAGAAACATTTGTCTCGGTGTTAGCATCTGCAACGGTTCCGCTTGCGGTTGCTTTTACAATAGCCGGAACTGCCGGATAAAGCGCGCCCGCGTCATACTGATTGTTATTGCTGTCAAACTCAGAATCGAGCTGAGTTGCAATAACAGTAATACCAATACCGTCAATAGAAAGCCCTTGATATTCGTTGCCCGCAGTTTCCTTCATATGACCCTTGATGGTGAAAGCAGCGCCTTTCTCGCCGGCAAGCAGATGTTCCTCGGTCAGATTGATAGCGGCATCGTTGATGGTCCAATCAATAACCTCATTGAGTTTAGCATCGCCCTGAATACCGGTGATCTGAATCTTGTACTTCAGAGCAAGGTTGCCATTGTTGACAACACGGAGCTGCGGCAGCTCGTATGTACAACCCGGCTCCCAGAGAATTTGGTCGGCGGTTCTATTGTCTTGGGTCTTGAAAGTAAGGGTCTTACCCTCTGCACTT
>JAAZDR010000111.1 GCA_012512705.1 Bacillota bacterium | reverse complement strand
TGCTTTGTTTATCCGCAAAAAAATTTCGTTCAGTGCTTGGGTGTTAAACTTAAAACTCAGAGGGATATCTGTTTTTTCTTTCCATAGTCGATAACGGGCGTAAAAGTTGTTCCAGCAGTGGCCGCTCCTTGCTTCTTGGTAGGCTTTTTCAAGAAGCAAACCTGTATCAAGCTCTATCCCCAACTCGTGCAGAGAGTAAATCAGCTCTTCCCCTTCGGGCAATAAAATTGCTATTTTTTTATCCTTGTATTCTTCAGCGGTCTGTCCTAAGAGATCGGCAGCCTCATCTTTGGTCAGACCGCCGACTGCTGCACCGTTTATGTGTACCCCTGGATAGATACGTTTATGAGAACAGTAAAAATCTCCGAGCAATGCTATAAAAAAAGTTAAAAGAAATAACAAAGCAGCAAAAATTTTTTTGTTGGACTTTTTTTTTGCAATCATATAATACTCCAGCATGAATTATTTTTCTTTTTGCTAGAGTATTATTATTAAAGCATAAAAATTTTTATGTTCAATTTCAAACTAGAATGTATAATCAAGAGCGAATTGAATCATAATATGGATGAGCCTCACAAGACGGAAAGTTTTTGTTGATGCTTAAGCGTTAAACTAAAACAAAACGAAGTCTTGTGGGGCTTTATTTTTTAATTTCCTTTTTTAATAGCTGAAGATTGCGGTAACTGACTGGAGGTTCACCAATAGTTGAAAACTGTTCACCTTTGCCGTGATAATCAGAGCCGCCGGTAATCAGAAGGTTGTAATACCGCGCGATTAGCTTATAACGTATTGTCTCCCAGCGTGAATGTATTGGATGGAAAACTTCAATTCCTCTAAGGCCATCTTTTATGAACTGGCGGATCAGTGAATCGTTTTTATAGAGACCTGGATGCGCTAATACAGGGACACCCCCTGCTTTTAGAATAAGTGTGATCGCTTTTGCCGGAGATAGTTTTTTGCGCTGTACATAGGCTGGTTTACCTTTACCTAAAAATTTTGTGAACGCTTCAGTAAAGTCCTTCACATAACCTTTTTTTATTAGGACTCTAGCTAGATGGGGTCTTCCAAGAGCGCTTTCTTTCGCCTCCTGACATACCTCAGAAAAATTTATATTTATACCGATTGCTTTTAATTTTTTGATCATTTTTTGCATGCGGGAAAAACGATCGTCCCTCATTTTCTGCAGGTTTTTGAGAAATCTGAAGTTATCGATCTGAGGGTAATAGCCAAGAAAATGGATCTCTTGATCATTACAGTAACTGCTAATCTCCACACCAGGCACAACTTCAATGTTGTGCTTTTTCCCCTCTTTCAACGCTTCATCAATGCCGCTTACAGAATCATGATCTGTTATTGCAATAGCACGGATGTTACTCTCAGCTGCTTTTTTTACTACATCACGTGGAGTTTCGGTACCATCTGATGCTGTCGTATGAAGATGTAAATCAACTTTGTCCACTTAATTATCCTCACCTGCCTTAGTAATTAATTTATTGCTTTGTTGTTAATTAAACGAAGGGTCTTTTCCTCTCTTTAACACTTTATTAAAAAGTTGAAGGTAATTATCCCTGAGTATTTTTTTCATATCAGCCTTGCTAAAACCTCGTTTTAAGAGTGCTGCAGTTAAATTTGGTAGTTTAGTAACATCTTCAAGACCTTTTACCGGTCGATCAATGCCCTCAAAATCAGAACCGATGCCGATATGTTCCACGCCTATTAACGAAGCAATGTGTGCAAAATGGTCAGCAAGACTATCAAGGTCAGCGTTACTTTCTTTTATAAAGTCCTCATAAACAGAAAGCCCTATAACACCCCCTGCTTCAGCCAATGCTTTAAGCTGCTGGTCTTTAAGGTTTCGCGGGTGATTGCAGATAGTGTATGCATTGGCATGAGAAACAATTACTGGATCAGCTGATGTCTCAAGGACGTCCCAAAACCCGGCCTCTGACAGGTGAGCAAGATCAATCAGCATTCCTAATTTATTAAGCTCTCTGATTACACTAAAGCCAAAACGGGTTAACCCGCCTCCGCTTTCTCTTTCGTCAATGCCGTCAGCGATCTGGTTGCGCTGATTCCAAGTAAGGCCAAAACTGCGAACTCCTAAACGGTACAACATACGCAACAGCCGCAGATCTGTTTCGATTGCCTCACCTCCTTCGATAGCCAAGATTGAGGCAATTTTTTGCCCCTCAAGAACTTGTTTTAGTGTGCCGAAGTCTGTTACCGGAACAATTCTTTCTTCTAGTCCTTTTAAAGTCTCGTAATATGTGTCTATCAGCTGTAAGGTGCGATGTAAAGAAGTATGCGGTTTATTTTCGGGTTCAATGTATACGGCAAAAAACTGGACCTTGACCCCACCTGCTTCCATGCGTGGCAGATCAAGGTGTCCGATTTCGTTCCACAGATTAAAATTATAGCCAATTTTTTTGTTTTCGAAAAGGCCGACAGTATCGCAGTGGCTATCGATAACACCAATCTCACGGTGAAGTTTATAAGCTTCTTCCAGATAAGCAGTTAAGTCCATTTTATTAAACCCCTTCTCTGGCACAGGTAATCAAAAAGAAAAACATCCAGTTGCCTGGATGCCCCTGAAACATATTTATCGCGGCTGAACGATTAACTTAATCGCCGTCCTTTCTTCACCGTCAATTTCGATGTCTGTAAATGCCGGGATACAAATTAGATCAATACCACTAGGCGCCACAAACCCTCGTGCTATTGCTACTGCCTTAACTGCCTGATTAAGCGCTCCTGCACCTATAGCTTGAATTTCTGCGCCACCTCGTTCACGCAAAACCCCCGCAAGTGCTCCAGCTACAGAGTTGGGATTCGATTTTGCTGATACTTTTAATACTTCCATTAATTTAGCCCTCCTTAATCAATAGCTAAGTATAATAAATATAATACTAGTATTTATTATAAAAGTTCGTGAACAAAATAATATTTCCTGCTTAAATAATAAGAATATGCAATTTTTTAAAAAATAATTATATAATTATAATAATTTGTAAATCGGTTTGATGTTTTTTGCCAAACCCGTTTCTGTATCATTATCAACGATAACAGCGTTAAATTGCAGAGTCTCTGATTTACTGACGTTAAAACGGACAGGCATTTGTGTTAAAAATTTTTTTATAACCGGTTTAGTATCTACACCCAGTATTGAATCATAAGCACCGGTCATCCCAACATCAGTTATATAAGCTGTTTTTCCCGGGAGCAACCTCGCATCTGCTGTCTGGACATGTGTATGTGTGCCGATCACTGCGGAAACCTTACCATCTAGGAACCATCCCATAGCTTTCTTTTCCGAAGTAGCCTCCGCATGAAAATCGACAATGATTGTTTTTGTTTCTTTGGATAGCACCTCAATTTCTTTTAGGGCATAGCGGAAAGGGCAATCGATTATAGGCATGTAGACCCTGCCGGCAATATTTAAAACAGCAATTTTATTTTGGCCAGAGCTGTAAATGCCTGAACCCCTTCCCGGTGTTGTTTCAGGAGGATAGTTGCCAGGTCTGAGAATACGCTTTTCGTCGTCCAAGTACGCATATATTTCCTTTTTATCCCAAATATGATTTCCGCTTGTTAAAACATCCACGCCTGCATTTAGAAGAGTGGAAGCTATTTTGGGGGTTACCCCGACCCCCCCTGCAGCGTTTTCTGCATTAACGATCACAAAATCAATTTTTTCTTCTTTTTTTAGTTCTGGGAGAAGTGAAAACAAACAGTTTCTTCCCGGACTACCGACTATATCACCAACGATCAAAATTCGCACTTCTTCCTCCATATCTGCC
>JAAZDR010000110.1 GCA_012512705.1 Bacillota bacterium | reverse complement strand
CATAGACAGAGGCAAAATGCGCCTTGGGCAGCAGGTCGCGAATGACCTTGGCTGTGCGGCCTGTATCCACCAGGTCAGAGATGCTCTGTACCCCCTGGCGCAAAACATCATCAGCTACACGGAAAGCTTCTAAAAGAGGGGTATTTTTCTCAATAACCTGCAAAAGGCGGTCGTTCGGGATCACAATCAGCGTATCAACGTTCTCCTCCAGTTTAGCAATCCCCTCTTCAGCCTGCATGGCCCTTCTCCGTCCCTCAAATGAAAACGGCCGGGTAACAACCGCTACCGTGAGTATACCGAGCTTTTTAGAAATATTGGCGATTACTGGAACAGCTCCAGTACCTGTCCCTCCGCCCATACCAGCAGTGATAAATACCATATCCGCGCCCTTTATGTATTCCTCGATCAGTTCAGCGCTCTCTTCCGCAGCTTTTTCGCCAATTGCTGGGTTAGCACCGGCCCCTCTGCCTTTAGTCAATTTTTTACCGATCTGGATTTTATTTTCCGCTTTGGCCATGTAAAGTGACTGTGCATCTGTATTTACAGCAGAAAATTCTACACCTTTTAGTCCTGCTTCAATCATCCGATTAACAGCGTTACCGCCCCCACCGCCGACACCGATCACTTTTATACAGGCAAACTGTTCACTAACCGATTCAAATTCGATCACTGTTTCTCCTCCTCGCCTAAAACAATACTATAATCAAGTATAGATTTCCTTCCTCTCAGTTTTTTCATGTCTAGGAAAATATTAACTAAAAAACAGCCAACAAACGGCTGCCATAGGTATAAAAATACCTTAGGCCGGCAGCCTGGCGATCCCCGCGGGATCCATAGCTTTGTGCCCCCACCTTGCGATGGGTTTACCTTTGCGGCTAGATGGATATTCTGAGCTACACTACTACAGTAAGTTCTTTACATAGCTTTTTCGACAAAGATTAGCAATCTCCTGCTAGTTAAAGCTAAAATTACATTAATTTCTATGAAAATAAATGCTGTGTTTGACAAATAACTTGAAAGGCTTATAATCTTAGAAGGAAGGTTTTTAAACTGTTTGTTTCCGCTTTGTGCTTACTGCAGGCGGTTTTTTTGGGTTTATTTTCGTATAAAGGAGGTGTTTACAATTAATTTGTTGGTACTAGTGCTTAATAAGGAAGAGGAACATCTTGAACGTATTTTAGAACGATTTGTGGAGATCGGCATCCGCGGAGCGACAATCATTGATTCTACAGGCATGGGACAAACGTTGGCCTGTCATAATAACCTCCCGATCTTTGGTGGTCTACGAAGGCTATTTGAAAACTGCCGACCGGGCAACAAAACTGTATTCTCTGTAATTGACAATGAAGAACGCTTACAAAAAGCTAAAACAGTAGTTCAAGAAGAAATCGGTGATTTCACCGAGCCCGGAGTGGGGATTTTATTTACTATACCTGTTAATAATGTCTTAGGATTAGCGCAAGACATCAATGACAAAGAAGGTTAGGCAAAGGGAGATGAAGTAAGATGACAGTTTACAGCCAAACACTGGGGCTTGCGCTTATATTGCTATTAGGATACTGGGGAGCAAGACTGGTCAGCAAAGCAAAAATGCCGATGGTTGTCGGCTATATTTTAGTTGGACTGGTACTTAGCCCTTCATTACTGCATGTAATACCGCAAACCTTAAATGATGAACTAGAAATTGCAAAGATCCTTGGCTTAGGGGTTATCGCTTTATTAATCGGCGGCGAGCTGGAGATTAAGAAGCTTAGAAAATTAGGAAAAGCGATTATGGGCATTACAGTAGCACAAGTTATCGGAACTTTTGTTGCTGTCTTTATCGCTACATTTTATCTCTTGAAGTTGCCTTTAGGGATGTCTCTCTTGCTCGGGGCAATGGCCACGGCCACCGCCCCAGCTGGTACAGTCGCTGTAATCCGGGAATATAAAGCAAAGGGTTCATTTACGAGTGCCCTTTTAGGAGTGGTTGCCATAGACGATGCCGTCTGCATTATCTTTTTCGGCCTTACCTCCGCCATTGTCGCAGTGCTTCATAGCGGAACGGCATTACAACTGCACAACCTGCTCGAACCGTTACTGGAACTCAGCGGCTCTTTAATCCTTGGCATAATTACCGGCCTGTTGAGCTGCTTTTTTCTTAGACACACTACCGACCGACACCATAAAGTTGTTCTTCTCGTCGGTATCGCCCTGTTGAATAGCGGCATAGCTAACCTTTATAACCTGTCCCCGTTACTCGTTAACATGGTTAGCGGGTTTATGATTGCCAATATCTACCCTAAACCTGGCGAGATGAACCATCTAGAGAATATTGAACTCCCGATCTATATTGTCTTTTTTGTCTTAGCCGGAGCAAGCCTGCACCTGGATGTTTTGCTTGACAACTGGATCTGGGCAGCAGTATATATTATCGCCAGGGGGATCGGCAAAATTGGTGGTTCCTACGTTGGAGCACATTTTTCCGGCGCCCCACAAAATGTCAAAAAATACCTCGGCTGCGCCCTTATCCCTAAAGCAGGGGTTACAATTGGACTTTTAATGATTGTTCAAGGGCGTTTCCCAGAGATGGCCATGCCCATCACAGCTATCGAATTAGCAGCGGTAACGATCTGTGAGCTGATTGGCCCAATGGGAGCACGCTATGCGCTAATCTCCGCCGGTGAGATACAGCTAAATGCTGCACGTCAAAACTAAAATTATTATTCGTCCAGCGGTGGTTTCAGACTAAAATATAATATAATGAAGCCCACCGCTCTTTTTTTATTATTTTTTTCATTATCGATCAAGATCTTTTACTGACAACCATCTTCTATTTACATATATTATTTCTAAGATATTATTTTTGAGATGAAGATTACTTTTTACCTTTGAAGAGAAGAACTATAATTATATCAATGCAATTGACCACACTTTTATGTTAAAATACTTTTGTGTTAAAACGCTTATCTTAATCTTATTAAACATAATAAGTAAGACAGGAGGAAAAGAATGAATTCTGTAGAAAAAATGAAAAAGCTTATAAAAGATGAAGAAATTGAATTCATTGATTTTAAAATTGTCGATCTCTTCGGGCGCTGGCGCCATTTGACGATCCCGGCCTCCTCATTTAATGAGCGCATCGTAGAAGAGGGAAT
>JAAZDR010000109.1 GCA_012512705.1 Bacillota bacterium | reverse complement strand
GCCATGTATATTCAGGATATTGATAATGTTTATGACCTGGAGTGGGTTGATGGGATCAAGTATGGGGAGCTTTTCCAGCGCGCTGAAGAAGAACATTCATTTTATAGCTATGATTATGGTGACATAGAGCTCTTATTTAATCTCTTTAATTTATACGAAAAAGAAGCTCGTCGTGTTTTAGAAAAAGGACTGGTTTTGCCTGCTTATGACTATGTATTAAAGTGCTCGCATGTTTTTAATTTACTGGAAGCACGGGGAGCGATTAGTGTTACTGAACGTACAGGCTATATCGCCCGTGTTCGAGCACTGGCACGTCAAAGTGCGACGGAGTATTTAAAACAAAGGGAAAGCGCGGGTTTCCCTCTTATGAAGGAAGGTGAAAGATCATGACTCGTGAGCTGCTATTAGAAATAGGGACTGAGGAGATTCCCTCCCGCTTTCTTCCCTCGGCTTTAAAACAACTCTCTACTGTCGGAGGAGAGGCTTTTCAGGATGCACGCCTTGAATATCAGAAGATCACGGTTTTTGCCACGCCGCGAAGACTGGTTCTTTATGTCGAAGGTCTGGCAAAGAAACAAGCAGATATACGCGAAAAGATAAAAGGTCCGGCACGGTGTATTGCTTTTACTGAAACAGGGGAAGCAACTAAAGCGGGAAAAGGATTTGCTAGAAGTCAGGGAGTTTCTATACAAGAACTTGAGATTGATACGCTTAATGGCACAGAGTATGTTTTCGCGGTGAAGGAGACACGGGGCGAATTAACCTTAAACCTGCTGCCGCAGATTTTGCCGCGCGTGATCTCCAAATTAAGCTTCCCGAAGCCAATGTACTGGGAGAGCAGAGAGATACGTTTTGCCCGTCCCATTCGTTGGCTGCTTGCCCTTTACGGAGAAGAGATGATTCCGTTTCAGTTTGCTGGGCTTACTGCGGGTAGAGAGACCAGGGGACATCGTTTTCTCGCCCCTGGCCCGTTTACAGTAAAAGATCCCGCACACTATTTTCAGCTGATGAAAGAATCCAATGTAATTCTCGATCAAGAGAAGCGGCAGGCGCTTATCCGCCAGCAAGTAGACGATGCAGCGAATAAGTGTGGTGGGCGTCCTTTAATTGATGAGGATTTGTTGGAAGAAGTTAATTACCTTGTGGAAAAGCCACAAGCGGTTATCGGTTCATTTAGCACTGATTATTTAAGCCTTCCGCAAGAAGTTTTGATAACAACAATGAAAGTTAACCAGCGCTACTTTCCTGTTTTGGCGAGGGGGCAGGAAGAGCTTTTGCCTTACTTTATTGTGATCAGCAATACCAGTGCCGAGAATGCAATCAATGTGCAAAGAGGCAACGAAAAAGTGCTGCGCGCCAGACTTAGTGATGCTCGTTTCTTTTTTGAAGAGGATCAGCGACAGCCATTAGAATCATATCGGGAACGGCTGAAAGGGATTATATTCCAAGAGGAGCTAGGCAGTATTTATGACAAGCAGCAGCGGATCAAATCACTTGCTGTGCATCTGGCCCATCAGCTGTCGCTGGAAAGCAACGAAATAAAGAAGGTTGAAAGGGTTGCTGATCTGTGTAAGGCTGATCTGGCAACGAATATGGTTTCCGAATTTCCCGAACTACAAGGGATCATGGGGCGCGAATATGCTTTATTGTCTGCTGAAGATAAAGAAGTGGCTATGGGTATCTACGAACATTGTCTCCCTCGTTTTGCTGATGATAACTTGCCAAAAACCGTCCCGGGAATGCTCGTTTCTATCGCCGATAAATTGGATACTATAGCCGGTTGTTTTAAAATTGGTATCGAGCCCACTGGTTCCCAGGATCCTTATGCCCTACGCCGCCAGGCTTTAGGGATTACCGCTATTTTAGTTGAAGGCAGGATTAATCTAGAACTTGAGCCTTTAGTAAGAAAAGCGCTTAATCAATTTAATACAGAACAAAATGTTAAAGATAAGCTGGTAGAGAAAATTACCGCCTTTTTTCCCCAACGCATACGTTTTTTATTAGGGAAAAAAGGATCG
>JAAZDR010000108.1 GCA_012512705.1 Bacillota bacterium | reverse complement strand
TTTTACACCCTTTAAAGCAGACTCCATCTGCCTTGCCAACTGTTCAATATCCGACTCCTCATGGTTATATTGAAGTAACGCAGCAAGCCCTTCAGGGATACTCATCGATGGGATTACCCGCACATCCTCTCCCTTAACTAGTGGAACGACCTGGTTTGCTGCCATAATCACATTCTTATTATTCGGTAAAATAATGACTTTTTGTGCTTGCAGCTCGTTTATCGCCTGAAGAAAATCTTCAGTGCTGGGGTTCATTGTCTGCCCCCCTCTGATCACCTTATCCACACCAAAACTATAAAAAATATCTATGAGTCCATCTCCATTAGCCACACTAATTACGGCAACCTCATTATTGGTCGTCTTTTGCAGACTGCTTTTTTGCCATTCTTTTTTCTCAATCTCATTTTCTTCTAAAAGCAGACTTTGATGTTGATCCCTCATATTATCAATTTTTAGTTCGTGTAAGCTCCCATCTTGAAGACATTTCTCCAAAACAATACCGGGATGATTTGTATGAATATGCACTTTCACCACTGAGACATCGCCAACAACTAGCATAGAATCTCCGAGTTCTTCTAACTTTATTTTAATGTCTTCAGGATTAAGCCTTGAGCCTTTGATAATGAACTCTGTGCAGTAAGCAAAAGGAATCTCTGTCGACTCCCCTGTTTCAACAGCAGGTGAAAAACCACTTTTCACAGCCTCCTTATCGATAGCAGGCTTCGCAAGCACCTCTTCCTCCACCGGCTCTCCTTTTGACGCTCGCAGGAAACCTTCATATAGGTAACACAAGCCTTTCCCACCAGCATCGACAACTCCCGCTTCTTTCAATACACTTAACATTTCCGGTGTTTTTTCCAGGGTGTCTTCTGCCGCCTCTAACACCACCTCTAGCAGTTCAACAAAATTTTTTTTATCTGATTCCATTGCCGCTTTGGCTGCGTTTTTTGCTACTGTTAAAACTGTCCCCTCTACAGGGCGCATTACTGCTTTATAAGCTGTTTTTGAACCTTCTAAAAGGCAAAGAGCAAAATCCCTTGTTGTAAGCTGATCTTTGTTCGCCGTGCCCAAAGCAAAGCCGCGAAAGATCTGAGACAAGATAACCCCTGAATTACCCCTCGCCCCCATTAGTGACCCTTCAGCAATTTTAGCAGCAACGACACGGGTTGAACGAGAGTCAACGTTGAGCAACTCTTTTATAGCAGTATTAATTGTCAGCTTCATATTCGTTCCTGTATCACCGTCGGGAACAGGAAAAACGTTCAAGGCATCAATCTCAGTCGAGTGCTGGCTGAGGACTTGGGCTCCTTTAATAAACATTTTTTTCAAGATTAGGCCATCAATAACTTCCACTTCCAGTACACCTCCTGTTGCTAACGCCCCTCCCCTTTTACTCCCTGGATGTTAACATTTACTTTTGCCACTTTTAAGCCAGTTATTTTCTCAATTGTGTATTTCACCTTTTCCATAACGTTTAGCGCTACTTCTGGAATTTTTGTTCCATAACCAACTATGACATAAAGATCGATGCAAAGCTGCCCCTCGTCTGTATTGACC
>JAAZDR010000107.1 GCA_012512705.1 Bacillota bacterium | reverse complement strand
TTGTAGCTGCCCGCTACCTGGCTCGTGCCGGGGTGAAGGTTGAGCTGTTTCTTCTCGCCCGGGATGAGCGTTACAGCGGTGATGCGGCGGTGAACCTGAAGATTTTAAGGCATATGGGCTTTCCCCTGCGGCATATACTAGAAGAGGGAGATCTTGAAGGGTTCCGAACAGCAATCGCACGCACAGGCTTGGTGATCGATGCCCTTTTGGGAACAGGAACAAGAGGTGAGCCCCGCGGATTGTACGCACCGGTGATCGAGGAGATTAACCAGGCACAAGCACCGGTTTTTGCGGTTGATATTCCCTCCGGTGTTGATGCCAACAGCGGCGCTGTCCATGGTGTTTCTATTAAAGCGCAGAGGACAGTTACTTTTGCCCTGCCGAAGCGGGGACTCTATCTTTTCCCCGGTGCTGCTTGCGTTGGCGAGTTGAAGATCGTTGACATCGGTATCCCTCGTCAACTAACTGCGGACAGCTCTATTACGGAAAACCTGATCACCGCACAAATGGTCAGGGATAACCTGCCAGCGCGTCCGTTGAACAGCCATAAAGGGAGTTTTGGCCGCGCCCTGATTATTGCCGGCTCACCGGGAATGAGCGGTGCCGCGGCCCTTGCTGCCCGTGCTGCTCTGCAGGGCGGCGCTGGTCTGGTTTATGCAGCGACGGCTGCCTCCTTGCGGCCGGTGCTGGAGGCGAAGCTGGTGGAGGCGATTGCCCTTGGGCTGCCTGAAACCGAAGGAGGAGGCTTGATCTCAAGTCGGGCGGTGCCGCAGATTCTTGATTTCTTGCAGAACTGCTCTGCTCTTGCCGTGGGTCCGGGCCTCCCACCGGGCAAAGAAACACTTGCGCTCCTACAGGAACTTCTGCCCAGCTGCCCGGTACCAGTAGTAGTTGATGCTGGCGCCCTTGCCGCCCTTGCTGCACAGACATTGCTTTTGCGCCAGGCTTGCTTTACACCGGTGGTCACACCTCACCCCGGGGAGATGGCTGCTCTGTGCCAGAGCACCTCCAAGGCTGTACAGCAAAATCGAATCGCCCTGGCCGCAGAGAAAGCTGAGGAGTGGAAGGCTGTAGTTGTTCTTAAGGGCGCATATACCGTTATCGCCCTTCCGACGGGGGAGATCTATATTAATCCTATAGCCACCCCGGCCCTTGCTACCGCTGGCACGGGGGATTTGCTTACCGGGCTGATTGCCGCCCAGCTCTCCCAGGGCCTGGAGCCCTCTTTAGCGGCGATCTGCAGCACTTATATCCATGGTTTGGCCGGTTTGCTGGCCGCGGAAAAAGGAGAGCGGGGAATAACTGCAGCACAAATTGCAGACTATATTCCGAGAGCCTTCTCCAAGGTCGAATCCTCTTAGAGAGAATCCCCTGCCCGTGCCTGTTGGCGGGATTGCGAAAAAAGTGCTGGGTTTCGTGCAGGCGATGCCTAAAGGAGCCTGTAGAGAGGTAGAGAACGTGATGAAGAGGATAGAAGAAAGAGGCTGGTGGTTCCCCGGGGTGCTGCTCTTATTTTTCAGTGTATTATGCAGCGGACTTTTTTTCCTGTCAAGCTGCCACACTGCTTTAACAGTGGAAAGCTTATTGCACCGCGTGGAAAAAACAACGAATGGGCTGGAGAGCTATCACTCTCTCCTGGAATATGAGATCATTGGCGAGGTCAATGAGCGCTACCATGTGGAGCAGTGGTACCTCGCACCTTCTTATTACCGCATAGAGATCGGCCAGAGCTCGGACCAGGAACAGGAAAATGGCAGCGTAGAACAGATATTTATCGCCAATGGGGAGGATATATGGCTCTGCCATCCAGGTTTAGGCGAATTTTATCTCTTGCGTGACCCCGCCCCTGCGGAAGAATATACGCCTTTCCTTTTACATAGTTACTGGAGTACCCTTACTGAGGCCGAAGAGATCAGCATTTTGGGCACAGAGGAAAAAGAGCGCCACAGCTATTATCTCCTGAAGGTTCTCCCCGCCCGTTCACGCTTCAATCACGCCATGGAGAAGCTTTGGCTGGAGCAGAAAACACTACTTCCAACACGGATCGAAATCTACAGCGAAAGAGGGGCTCTTACCCAGATCATTACCTTTAAAAAGATCACCTTAAATCCGAAAATCGATCCTTCCATATTTAAGACAGATCGTGAGCAGCTGCTGGCCTTGAATCGAGCGCTCTACGATAAAGCTCTGCTGTTTTTTCACCTATAAGGCGCTGATCATGGTTTTCACAAGCATAGCGCCTTCCTTGGGATTGCAGCCTGCGCAGTTTGTGGCGATCAGTATAAAGGTCGCCCAGGGCAAAAAAGATTTCCCGATAACAGGGCTCCTTCCCGGAAAGTCCGCTTAGATCAAGGGGGAAGGTAAAATTTTCTGGGCCGAGCAGGCCGCTATTTTTTTGCCCCAGTACCAGTGCTGCATTACCGCAGGCAAGGCCCTCAAGGACAAAGCGTCCGCTCCCGACAACAATGTCGCCTTCGGCCAGCAGATGGCAGGCGGAAGGGAGCCATCCTGCATAATGGGCATTGAACGAGGACGGTTTGACGTTGGCGATTACGCGAAAACACCGTCTTTCTAACAGATCAATTGCCTTGCAGAGAGCGTTAAAAGCATGAGCATTTTTTTGCTCTACTTTTCCGGCAAAGGTGATCGTTAAAAGTTCCCCCTTTTCCCCAGGGAAACACCTTTTTAAATCGATACCTTCAGGGAGCAATACTACCCTTTCCCCTAGGGTCTTTAGCACGGCAAAGGCAGTAGGACCGGTACAAATAATAAACTGTGCCGTCTGCAGTTCCCGTATTATTTTTTCGTTTACTACGACTCCTTCATGGACTGTTGCTAACCAGCGGAGCCTGTAGTTGCTCGCCAGCAGGGCAGAAAAATGAAAATCCGCAGGAGAATGTGTATGCAGGAGAGATGGACGTAAAGAATGTATCAGGAGCGCGAACTCCTCATTAGTTTTGATAAAAAAACGGTTTAACCCCTGCAGGTAATTGCGGTATTTTTGGGCGAAGGAATTGGGATAGCCGGCAAACACTAGAAAAGGTTGAAAGCCGGCTTCTTTTATAAAACGGGCCAGCGAGAGTATATGACCGGTTTCCCCACCATATTGAAAGCGGTTAAAAAGGATCAAGCGCATTTAACTCACCCTTGATCCAATATATGCGCTTTACTAAGAACGGTGAGGGATCACACCGAGTAAATCTAAAGTTATAAAAAGAAATATTAAGCACCTTAGATTCATTATTTAAGGTGAAATTTTTTTAAAAGATAACCCCAGATACCGCCTTTTTTATCTTCCAATTCCTTTTCCAGTTCTTTGACTTTCTTTTCCAGCGCAAGGTTTTGGGCCAGATACTGTTCCAGCATTCCTTCACTACGCTGCAGGCTGATTTTTAACTCCTCTGCTTCTTTTTCTTTTTTTTCCAGCTCGGCTTTCAGCTTCTCCCGCTCTTTTTTAACTTTTTGCAGCTCGCTTTCTTTGGAGCGGCGAATGGATTGTATTTTTTCGCGCATCGCCGTCAATGTTTGGTTAAAGTTGTTTTCGATTTCCTCCAACTCTTTATTTTTTTCCTGCAGCTGGCTCTGCAGGGCATGGTACTGTTTTTTATGGCGCTGAGATAGAAGAAGGAGCTCCTGGTTTTTCCCTTCCAATGTTTTTTCCAGTTCTAATTTCGCCCTCGAGAGCGCGGCAGCGCGCTGCACCAGGTTTTGGGAATGGCTTTTAAGGTCCTGGAAATGGCTGAAGAGCTCAAGATCGGTCTCCTTTGCCCCCTCTGTATGATCCGGTAAATCAGCAAAAACATTGAGCAGCTTCAACGGAGGGGAACCGCTGGCGTAAATCCAGGAAGGGTTTTGAATCCGCCTGCTGTTCGAGAGCTTATTTTCTGCCCAGCGCAGCGGTCGATAGCTGGTATTATTGCTTGGCAGGAGCTCCTCTGTCCATTTGCCACCGCTATCCGGAGAACAGCGTCTATAGATTTTTTCTCCCTCCTGCCAGAGGACTACCAGTTCCTTATTATTTTTAAACAAAGTCGGGAAGAGAAGCTCTGTCGCCGGAGGTGAGAGGATTATCTCCTTCTGCCATCTACCGTCCGGCCATCCCCCGCGGAGTCTCCGCCGGTAACAGATACGGTAGCTTTCCCCGTCAAAGGAGGACCATAGAAGATGAAAACAGCCGTTTTCGTCCCGCAGCAGGGAAGGAAAATGGTTATCGCTGTGCGGGTTATTTAACTTTACTGGCGGCGACCAGGCAAGATTATCCTCCTGGAATTGGCGGTAAAAAAGATCATATTTGGCGGATGTATAAAAGCGGTAGACCAGGTGCAGCCTGCCGTAAGAATCGAGCGTGCAGCTCGGATAATTAAGGCTGGGGCCGCTGCCAAAGTCAACGACCTGGGGTTCAAACCAGCGATTTTCCTTGAAGCGGTGGTGGATAATCCACCACCGCTTTTCTTTATTACTGCGTGCAAGATACACCAGGTGCAGTTCCTTCTCATCGGCTAAAAGAATGACGTGGCTCAGCTCTTTACCCTTATTAATGTAGATTATCCCTTCTTTTGTATCCTCTCCGGCAAACTGTTTGTGCAAAATGTTTCCTTCTATATCAGCGGCGATGAGGTGTATGGTGTCGTCTTCGCTGATGATCGCACTGAAGCAGTTAATCTTCTCCAGACAATCATTAGGCGCAGACCATTGTTCCCCTTTATTTTGTATGCAGCAGCGGAGAACCTTTTCCGTTTCCTGAAGAAAAAAGTAGAAGCGCTGGCCGCTGCTTTTTTGCAGTAAAAAGGGTGTATTCAGGAAATTATCGTCGTTATAAGACACTTTTTTTCACTCCCTTTAAGAAGTAATTTACTGTACTAGCTTCTTAAGTATTTATATGTGGACATCGATTAAAATAAAAGCTTTTCTCTAAAATTTTCCTATATCACACCTTTATCCTACCTTGCATATGATGAGATAGAAATACGGTGCTAACTGGCCAGTATAACGAAAATTATAAGGAGGGTAGAATTAATGGGTTGCAGTGATAAGAATTTTTACGGAGGCAATAAGAATTGTCACCATGGAAACGGCGATATCCCCCAGCCAGGGCCTTGCCCTGTGGATCCCTATACCGGAAAGCCGGAATGCCCGCCTCCTACGGAGTTGGTCTGTATCAAGGTTGACAAAGTCTATGAATCCTGCAAGGATCTGCATGTGAATGAAGAGGTGGTAGATCTTGCCGGCATAGCTGCAGGTACAATCCTTGAAGTTGAATGTCTGGATCCGGAGCTGGTTATTGATGACGATCATCCTTTTTGTTGTGAAAAGATTGCTGGAACATCAAGGATAAAGACCTCTTTCTATTATCGCTACCGTTTCCGTTGGGTAGACGAAGCCGGAACACATATTTATGTCAGCGATCCCGTTTATGTGCAAAGAGTTGCGATTATGAGCGATTTAGCAAGGGATCCGCGTATTCAGCCTCAGTGTGAACTTTTCCTCACCTGTTTGGAATGTTTTGTTTCAAACCTTACGGAAGTTACCTGCTGTATCGGAAAGATGATCCTCTTTAAGTTAACGGCGCATGTTCAGCTCCTTGTGCCAGCTTATGGCTTCTGTCCGGAGCCGCCTGATTGCCCGGAAGTGCAGGATGAGTGCACTGAATTTATCATCCCACCAGAGGAGTGGCCGCCGCATTACCCGCCACAGCCTGGGAGGGTCAATAATCTTAACGGCTGATCAATTACATCTCTTTCTTTAACACCGGTTATGAGCCGGTGTTTTTTAATTTGCCTAAACTTCCCGCTAGTGATATGATATAATGAACCAAACAATGAGAAAGCGGGGGATTTCCTAATGGGCAAAGAGATAACCAATATCGGTCTTTTAGGACTGGGGACCGTTGGTACCGGTGTCGTTAAAATATTGCAGAAAAACGGTGAACGGATCACAACAAAAGCCGGTTCGACCCTCCGCCTGAAGAAGGTGCTTGTGCGTGATCCAAATAAAAGTCGCGACGTTGAACTGGAACCCGGGGTTCTAACCGATAATCCTCAGGAAGTTTTAAATGACGAGGAAATTGATCTTGTGGTAGAAGTAATGGGCGGTATTGAACCTGCTCGTGAGTATATAAGGAAAGCGCTGCAAAACGGAAAGTATGTTGTCACGGCGAATAAGGATCTGATCGCCCAGTACGGCAGTGAGCTCTTTCGCCTTGCCAAAGAAAAAAAGTGCAACATCTACTATGAAGCCAGCGTCGGCGGGGGAATACCATTAATCCGTCCCCTAAAGCACTGCCTTGCAGCAAACCGCATCACCCGTCTCATGGGCATCCTTAACGGTACGACCAATTATATCCTGACAAAGATGTCTTTAGAGGGGATGGACTACGCTGCTGCCCTCTCAGAAGCCCAGGCAAAGGGTTTTGCGGAAGCTGATCCCAGCAACGATCTTGAAGGTAAAGACGCAGCCTACAAGCTGGCGATCCTAAGCAGCCTCGCTTTCAGCACGCAGGTTTCTATGGAGAACCTGCAGGTAGAAGGGATTACCGGGGTAACGCAGCGCGATATTCTCTATGCAAAGGAACTTGGCTATGTGATCAAGCTTCTGGCGGTCGGTGAAGATAGGGGAGACGGGCTTTCCATGGGTGTTCATCCTACCCTTGTCCCTGATACGCATCCCCTCACCTCTGTTTATTACGAGTTCAATGCTCTTTTCGTTGAAGGCGATGCAGTCGGTGAAGTGATGTTTTACGGTCCGGGGGCTGGAGAACTGCCTACTGGTTCAGCTGTTGTCGCTGATATCATCGATGCTGCACGGGCGATTAACCATGCTGTAGAAGATGGCGTTCACGAAGTTTCCTTTAACAGACGACCGGTACTGCCG
>JAAZDR010000106.1 GCA_012512705.1 Bacillota bacterium | reverse complement strand
GCCCCCTTCCTCATCAGCCAGGGGATAGCTGATCCAAAGACCGTGGGAAGCGCGCGTCAGGGCCATATAGAGCAAAAACTGCTCATCGAGCAGGCGCCGCTTGCTGCCAGGGGCCATCTCCACACCCTGTTCTGCCAGCAGCTCGCGCTCCTCTTCCGAAAAAAGCCTGTCCTCAGGGGGACGGGCCGGAAGTATCCCATCGTTCACTCCGAGCAGGAAAGCATATTTAACCCTCCCTGTCCGTGTCCGTTCAACATTGCCGACTAAAACCTGGTCCAGTGAAGGGGGAACAAGACTTAAACGCATACTCTCCAACCCGGATTCCAAAATACGGGTGTATATGGGCAGGGAGAGCTTTTCCTCTCCTAAGATCTCCACCAGCTGATCCATGAGCTCGATCAGACCCTTATAAACCTGAAGGTGTTCACGTGCTTTCTCCGGCTCTCCCCGCTTTACAGCCTCTTCACTCCAGTATTCCAGGCGCTCTGCAGCCTGAATATCTAACAACAGCGTATAAAGAGCCTCTGTTTTTTCTTTTACCGTCTGCGCCTTCTTCACCCGCTCCTGAAACCCGAGCAAAGGCCTGCTGATCACGCGGCGCGTCTCATCGATCATTTGCAGGTATTCCTCTTCATCTTTTGTAATCTCCCGCTCCTCTCCCTCCAGCGAATCAGAGAGGCGATAGCACCACATCTCTTCCTGCAGCCAGCGCGAGCCCTGAATTCCGAAAGCAAGGACGTAATTTTCCAGCAAAAAGACTCTTTCCTCCCAGCGCTGCCTCTGCTCTAAAGCTGCCGCAAAAGGCAGCAAAAAGCCTGTCTTTATACAGCGAAAAAGCGCCTCATAGCGCCAATAACCGTTTACGACCTCCAACGCTGAGCGAATAAACTCCACCAGCGGATGCTGCAGCACTTGGCGTTTTTGATCGAGGAAAAAAGGGATCCCATAGTCATTAAAAACGGTAGCGATAATATCGCGATAATGCTCCAGATCACCGACGATCACAGCGAACTCCCGCCAGCGGTAGCCCTCGTCCCTAGCCAGCCTTATCAGCTCGCAAGCCAGAGCCTCCACTTCCTCGCGGCGGTTAGCGGCAGCGACAAGGCGCAGGGGCAGCCTCTGCTCTTTGCTGCCATCATCTTTTTTATCTCCAGCTTTTAGGGAATAGTTATATAGATTCTTTTCCAGGAAAGCGAGTGCCGGATGCACTTCTGCCGAAAACCGCTCCCCAGTCAAGACAACGCTATCCTCTACCTCCACCTCCTGCTCTTCCGCTTCCTTCATCAAGCGCTGACAGCTGACCGCTGCCGGATGAAAAGGATCGAGCTCATCGACCCCTACCCCCGGCACGTACTCCTGCTCTATACAGAGAGTTACGCTGAGGCGGAGGCAGCGCTTCATCAGCGCACCGAGCACTGCATACTCTTGGTTTGTAAAGCCATAAAAACCATCAACCCATACTTCCGCTGCCGACAAAAACTCAGAAGTAAAGGCTTTCTCCGCCAGCGCACTGAGGTAATCCTCAGCGTCAAAATACCGCCCTTTTAAAATAGCATCCATATCCTGGAAGAGCAGCAGCAGATCCCCTATCTTCTCCCGCAGCAAAGCCGGCCCCTCACCCTCTCCTAACATTTCCAGGACCTTCTCCAACTCCCCGCTCGCGGTTCGTGAACGTTTGAGTTCATTGTAGATGCTGACGATATTTTCCAGCGCCCCCTGCAGCTCACCAGCATTTTTAAACACTTTTAACTGGCGCTTCTTTTTCTCCAGCACCTTGCGCAGGAGCATCCCCTTGCCGGTATCGTCAATATAGAGGTGCTGCCCGCCCCCGCTCTCCTGCATAACCTTCCAGGCGAGACGGCGAAAGCTCAATACCTGGGCCCGGATAATTCCCCCGAGACCAGGGGTGGTCGCTAGGGCGTACTCAGCTTGAAAAGCACCCTGCTCCGGGACAATGTAAATCAAAGGCGGCCCTTCAGGCTCTGCCTGCAGCCTCTCTGTTATCTCCCGCAGGCAAAGACGCGTCTTTCCACTTCCCGCCCTTCCTAAGATCAGCCGTAAGCTCATTTGTATCACCCTTATAATAATAAAAAATAAGATTGAAACTAACCGCAATCGTGGGATTTTCCGCTGCCCCGTGATCAGCCTCCGGGTCAGAAAATTCGTAAACGACCACCTGCTGGTTCAGCTCAGGATAATCCGCAAATGCCTGTTTCATATATTGACCGTCAGTGAGCAACGCTTTATAACCTTCCTGCGTCTCAGCGTCCTTTCCGTTGATTGAAAGTAGAGGGCGCCTAAATCCATTATAGGAATCATTAAACGGGTAAATAAGTGTTAAAGTCTTTTTCAGACTATTGCGGAAACGAATACATCGGCATCTTCTCAGATACAGCATTCTATAATTGATTATATCATGTTTATTGCCTTTGGCATGACTTTTTTATCACTCTTTACATTCTTAACCAAAGGACATATAATCAATGTAAAAAAATTTTAAAACCAGCTAAGAAACTGGAAGAGGGAGTTTCTCGAAAATGCAACAAGGGTATTCTCCAAAAGCAAGCAGGAAAAGGAGCTCCGCGCTAAAGAAAAAGCAATGAAGAACGCAGGGAACTAATG
>JAAZDR010000105.1 GCA_012512705.1 Bacillota bacterium | reverse complement strand
TCTTTAATTAAAATGGATCAAGTGTTCGTAAAGGGAGATAATAGAATTGCAAATTCGCCAGGATATTGAAAAACTGGAAAAGGAAAAACTTTCTCCCGAGGCGACCCTTAGCTCGGAAAGCAGAGGGAGAGTGCGGGAAGAACCTCAGTGTCCATTCCGTACGGTTTTTCAGCGAGATCGTGATCGCATCATTCATTCCAAGGCTTTCCGTCGTCTTAAACATAAAACGCAAGTATTTATTGCTCCCGAAGGGGATCATTATCGGACACGTTTGACGCATACGTTGGAGGTTTCTCAGATCGCGCGAACAATTGCCCGCGCTCTTCGTCTAAACGAAGACCTCACAGAGGCAATTGCTCTCGGCCATGACCTGGGGCATACACCTTTTGGTCATGCTGGAGAAATGGCTTTAGCAGAGCTTCTTCCCTCAGGCTTTCGTCATAACGAACAAAGCCTACGCGTTGTGGAGCGTCTTGAAAATGGGAAAGGACTTAATTTAACCTGGGAAGTCCGAGACGGGATACTAAAGCACACGGGCAAAGAGCTTCCTTTAACATTGGAGGGGCAGGTCGTCCGCATTGCTGATCGTTTTGCGTATATCAATCATGATATTGATGATGCTTTGCGTGCTGGAATCATTAGTAACGAATTTCTTCCTGCTGAGGAAATGAAATTTTTGGGAAACAATTATTCAGAGCGCTTGAATACGATGATCTGCGATCTTATCGAAAACAGCCGTGGCCAGAGAATAATTAAAATGAGCACTGAATTGGCGGAGGTCATGCAGCGTTTGCGGGAATTTATGTTTGAAAACGTTTATATTGGCTCTGAGGCCAAAACGGAGGAAAAAAAGGTTAAAGGAGTCATAAAACAGCTCTATTTTTATTTACAAGAAAATTCACATTTTATACCTGAAGAATACCGGGCACATGAGCCAGATCTGCAACTCGCTATTGCCGATTACATTGCTGGAATGACCGATCGGTTTATTATCAAAAAATATACTGAGTTTTTTGTGCCACGTCCGTGGAATCTATAGGTGGTATAAAATTCACGATTTGGTATATACTATAATTGTTATTTCAAATACTTTGATGATTTTTGTTGTTTGAAGCAGGAATAAAGGTTAAGTTATAGAATATGTAAAATATAATAATAAAAATGAGGATCATTGTTCTTATTACTTTTTTTGAAGGAAGAGAGGGGAGGCAGGTCCAGTTTAGCTGAAATTCGAGCTTCTTTGTACTTACTTATATTATTCGTTAAACTGGTTGTCAGCCTCGTCTCTATTTACCGAGATGAGGTTTTTTGGTGATTTGGGACCGGGGTTATGATTTATCTGATAGCAGGGTGGTTGTCTTGGCTAATCCTATTCCAGAAAATATGGTTGAACAGATTCGTAATCAATTTGACCTTGTGGAGGTTGTTTCAAGGTACACTGCTTTGAAGGAAAAAGGAAACAGGTTCTGGGGACTATGTCCTTTCCATAATGAAAAGACACCGTCTTTTACAGTTTCACCAGATAAACAGCTTTACCATTGTTTTGGTTGCGGAGCTGGTGGCGATATATTTCAGTTTGTTATGGATATAGAAAATGTTGATTTTCCAGAAGCGGTTCGCCTGCTGGCGGCGCAAGCAGGGATCCGTATTCCTGAAGGCGGTGTGGCAGATAGTAGCGATTTCAAGTTAAAAACGATGTTGTTTGATGTGCATAAGCTTGCAGCACGGTTTTATCATTATATACTCTATAAGACAACTGCAGGTAAAGAAGCCTTGACCTATTTAAAGAAGCGCGGTCTGTCAGATAGGATAATACATCGTTTTGGACTTGGTTTTGCGCCTGACCGCTGGGATAGCCTGTTACGTTTTGCACAGAGAAAAGGTATTGGGCCAAACATTCTTTTGAAAGCAGGGTTGGTAACGCACCGCCAGGATGATAACGGTTATTATGATCGGTTCCGTGGACGCATTATTTTCCCTATTTTTGATTTGACAGGAAGGGTTATCGGCTTCGGAGGAAGAACTCTAAAAGGGCTTGGACCAAAATACCTAAATTCGCCGGAAACCCCTTTGTTCAATAAAAGTTCTACCCTTTACGGGTTTAATTTTGCTCGGGGGACAATTCGTAAGAAACAACAAGCAATTATTGTTGAAGGGTATATGGACGTTATTACAGCACATCAGTTTGGGCTTGAGCAGACAGTAGCCTGTTTAGGAACTGCTCTTACGGAGCGCCAGGCATACCTCTTGCGTCAGCAGGCCGAGGAAGTTTTCATTGCATTTGATGCTGATGTTGCTGGTGAGAACGCAACTTGGCGGGGCTTGGACGTTTTACGTTCTGCCGGCTGCCAGGTTCGAGTAGCACCGCTCCCTGAAGGGGACGATCCCGATCTCTTTTTGCGAAGTAAAGGGGCGGCTGCATTTCAAAATGAGATTTTACAAAAAGCGGTACCGGTAAGCGAATACCGACTTAAACAGATCTTGAGCCGCTATAATCTTCAGGATCGCCAGGAGATGCTACAGTGCCTACACCAGTCTCTGTTAGTGTTAGCCGAGATTAGCGATAATCTTGAACGAGATGAGTATATCCGCCTGCTGGCAGGTAAATTTTCCGTTTCCGAGGAAGCTCTGCGCTTAGAATTAAAAAAACTAAGGCAAAAATATTACCGAAGTACTGATTCTATTAATATTAAAGCTAAAAGGGGTCAAAATAATAGTATTATACAGGTTTTGGATGAAGGACATGATTCCGTGGTTAAGGCAGCAGAACGACAGTTGGTGGCGATTATGGTCAGGGATATGGGGAAAATAGACGTTATCAAGCAACATCTACAACCAGAGGATTTTAACTGTGAACTCTACAGGGGTATCGTACAACAGTTATTTGAACTGACGGAACAAGAAAAAGAGCGAAGAACCAATTCGTCCTGGTTATTAAGTGTAGTTTCCGGGCGTGAAGAACATAGATTAATATCAGAGATATTTTTAGAAGAGCCGGTAGAAGAAGAACAAGCAACGAAAATAATTGCTGATTGTATTAAAACAATCAAAATTAAACAGCTTCAACGTCAGAAAGATGTATTGGAAAAAGCGATGAAATCCCTGGGCAATAATAAATCTGGATCAATGGAAAACCTTTTAAAACAGTGGTGGGAGATTAGAAAACGTGAACAAGAGCTTTACCGTTCCGGGGAAGGGGAGGACTAAGATGGCAAAAAATGTTCAAAAAAAAGCATCTTTAAAAGAAGTGCAAGAGAATCTTGTCAAGCGTGGCAAAAAAAGAGGATTACTAAGCTATAAAGAGATATTGGATGCTATGCATGACTTTGAATTAGATCCCGAAAGTATGGATGCGTTTTATGAAAAACTTGCGCAATTAGGAATTGATGTTGCTGATGCTCCAGGCGAATTGGAAAGTGTCGATGCAGAAGTAGAGAAAACGGACACTGATGGGGATGTTTCTCTTGATGTTCCGGAAGGAATAAGCGTAAACGATCCGGTACGCATGTATCTGAAGGAGATTGGCAAGATCCCACTGTTGACCCCTGAAGAAGAAGTCGAACTGGCCCGGGCTATGGAGCAAGGGGATAAGGAAGCCAAGCGCCGTTTGGCGGAAGCAAACTTGCGCCTTGTGGTCAGTATTGCCAAAAAGTATGTCGGGCGGGGGATGCTTTTCCTCGACCTAATTCAAGAAGGAAATCTGGTGTTAATTAAGGCTGTAGAAAAATTAGATTACCGCAAGGGTTATAAGTTTAGTACTTATGCAACCTGGTGGATTCGTCAGGCGATAACGCGCGCAATTGCTGATCAGGCACGCACGATACGTATCCCTGTGCACATGGTGGAAACGATTAATAAGCTTGTCCGCGTATCGCGCCAGCTGGTTCAACGGTTAGGGCGGGAACCTTTACCGGAGGAGATCGCCCAAGAGATGGATATTAGTGAAGAGCGGGTACGGGAGATATTGAAGATCGCCCAGGAGCCAGTCTCATTAGAGACACCAATTGGTGAGGAGGATGACAGCCATCTCGGCGATTTTATCGAAGATCAAGAGGCGGAAGCACCTGCCGATGCTGCTGCTTTTGAACTGATGAAGGAACAGCTTGAGGATGTTCTTGATACTTTAACTCCGCGCGAAGAAAAAGTATTGCGCCTACGGTTTGGCCTTGATGATGGGCGTTCGCGAACGCTTGAAGAGGTGGGACAGGTTTTTGGTGTAACCCGGGAGCGAATCCGTCAGATTGAAGCTAAAGCGCTGCGCAAGCTCCGTCACCCCATGCGCAGTAAACGGCTAAAAGATTACCTGGAGTAAAAAGCAAGGGGTGATACAGATCGATCGCACGGATTAAGGAGTGCCTTTCAATTTTCTAATGAAAGGCACTTTTTTATTTCTTAAGTTTTCCCCCTTTCATCAAGCACGGTATTTTCTGATAAGCATATAATAAGATGACTGGAGATA
>JAAZDR010000104.1 GCA_012512705.1 Bacillota bacterium | reverse complement strand
TTACAATAAAGGCTGTATTTATATATATAAATACAGCCTTTATTGTAATTATGCTTTTTGTGGAGGTGAGCGAAGGCTAATAAGTATCCCCTGGGCTTTTTCAAGCCCAGGTTTTGCTGGCTAGCGGCTTCTTAGCGGGGATCTCAGCATACCAAGGGAACCGAAAAGGATATGCGCCAATCCAAAACCAGCGATGCCGTAGCCAATTTTGCCGCCAATAAGCTTCCCTGCTCCGGCAGCAAGTGTCCCCAGGCCGAGAATAATTTTATTGGTTGTATTTTTTGGCTTTTTCCTGAACACGGCGCTCACCTCCAGTATTTATTGTTTCTTTTTGTTAAGAATTTATGAAAACTTTTTAGTTAAAAGAGGTTAATTAAAATAGAAAATTAATTTATAATGATTACTAATAAGTAATAAATATTAATTCATTTTATAAGGAGGTAGAAAAATGACAGCTTTGCAAGAGGTATACAAGTGTGATCTCTGCGGTAATATTGTGGATGTTTTGCACGCTGGTAAAGGTGAGCTTGTTTGCTGTAATAAGCCAATGGTGCTTTTGCAGGAGAATACATTTGATGCTTCAAAAGAAAAGCATGTCCCGGTAATAGATATAAAAGACGAACAGGTTGTTGTTAGGGTTGGGAGTGCAGAGCATCCTATGGAGGAAAAACATTATATTGAATGGATTGAGCTAATAGTAGACGGTCGGGTTATGAGGCAATTTTTAGCGCCTGATGACAGGCCAGAGGCCAAATTTGTCGTTGATGTCTCAGGTTCAAGCGTGGATGCTAGAGCCTATTGCAACATTCATGGTTTGTGGAGTGCTAAAAAAGAATTTTAAGTAGGTAAAGAATAGAAAAAAAGTAAACAAAAAGTTTTAAGCCGTAGGTTTTTTGCTTCTACGGCTTAAAACTTAATATTAACTTAAAGGCTAGTATATACCTTTATATTGTTTTTCTAAATAATACAATACGATTTGTATTGGTCCCAAAATTATTGTTGTTCACGCCCCAGATATTTGAGGTCTTCGTAAATTTCTGCAGGTTGATGATGACCCCTTCACAGTGAAATCCGGCCCTGATTCCAAGGGGCACGACATGCTTTTCCAGTTTAATCCTGCCATTTTTTATCTCACCCACTTCAAAGGCAACCCAGCCCCCGTTTTTTGTTACCCGGTAAAGTTCTTTAAAGACGCCTTTCATTACCAGTGCCCATTCTTCAACATTTTTAGCCATCGTCATCTTTTTCTCGATTTCTTTTGTGTCGATGTTGTTAAACCAGCATCTCAGCCAGTTATCTCTTGAATACTGCACGACATCTAAAAAGGGCGGTGAGGTGACAGTAAGCTGGACGGATTCTGTTTCAAGCTGCGTATCCCTAGCATCACCGGTAAGGGAGAGAGCACTTTTTGAAGCCTGACGCAGGTTTTTGATCTCATTTATTTTCAAATTGCGTATTAAGCTTCTAAATTTTTTTAGTATAAGCTTACGCGTATCCCGGTATTCCGGTTTTTGATTTCTTTTTCTGTTAATCATTTGCTGTCGTTCAGGCAAAACCGCCTGGTTGGGCGGGAGGGTATAAACGGAAAAAAAACCCGGAGAATGCCCTGTTAGGCGGTTTGTCGCTAGCATCCTTATCCAGCGGTCGAGGTTGTCTTCACAGCCGGTCCTTCTTCTGCTTTGTAGATATTTCTTTAATGATACAATCTCTGCTTCTGTTTGCGGGGCATAAAACATTGATAGATCCATTTCTGCCCGCGCAGTTTCACAATAAGGAATCTCGTAAAGTCTTTCTGCGATTTGTTTTTCAGATGGGATGTTAAGTCGCGGTTCAGCCAAAATCTTGCTGAGCGGGTTTATATCATTTGCTGCTACTTTACGGCCCAAAAGCGCTGCCTCAATTATTGTTGTCCCTCTGCCGCTAAAGGGATCATAGACCAGATCTCCGGCTTCTGTAAGGAGGTTGATAAAAAAACGGGGGAGCTGAGGCTTAAAGCAGGCACGATAAGATATTTCATGAATAGAAGAGGCTTGCCTCTGTTTTGCAGTCCAAAATTCGTTAATATAGACGGGTATGTTTTGTCCTTCAAAAAATAGATAGTTAACTATAGTCTTTTTTTCATTGGAGGGGAAAAGAGCAATATTATCATTATTATCTTGAAAGGTGAAGCTTTTTAAATAGTTTGCGATCCTATTCATTTGATCAGCCCTCTTCATTGGTTCTCTTATTAAGCAGCTGTACGCAAAATT
>JAAZDR010000103.1 GCA_012512705.1 Bacillota bacterium | reverse complement strand
TTATCAGCTATATTATCGAGGCCATGCAGAGAACAGAGGCAGTGGAACGGATCGCTGTTGTCGCCCCGCCGTCTGCCCTGGGGATTTTAAACAAAAGCTACCATATTATCCCGATAGTTCAAAAAGGAGCACTTTTAGCTAATGTGCAGGAAGGTTTTAAGGTTTTAGCACCAAAGGGCCTTTTTTTGGTGACTACCGGTGATATACCGCTGATCACTCCTGAGGCGGTAAATGATTTTTTGGAAAAATCGCGTGCTGTAGAGAGTGATTTTTACTATCCGGTCGTTGAACGTAAGAGCTGCGAGGCGGCCTATCCCGGTGTTGAACGTACTTTTGTACGCCTGAAGGAGGGTTACTTTACCGGCGGCAATCTTTTTTTTGTAAATGCTCCAGTGGTGGAGCAGCTGCTCTCCCGCGTTGAAGTCTTTTTTAAGTATCGTAAAAACCCCTTAAAGCTTGCCTTTCTATTTGGGTGGCTGACAATTATCAAATATTTCATCGGCCAGCTTTCCGTTGCTGACCTTGAAAAGCGTTTTTCTGTTCTCTTCGGCATCAGGGCCAAGGCGATCGTCAGTAACTTTGCTGCAATTGCCACTGATATAGATAAGTTAAGCGATTTGGAACTCGTTCGCCTGATAATGGCTCGTGAACAAAATTAGTGAATCTTTTCCCTTGCCAGGAAGGATTTATTTAACAGATGTTGAACTATTCTATATAGATAGATAATAGAAAAAGGATAAATGCATTTAACCAACAAGAAGGGAAGGTGGACGGGGTGCAAGTCACTGACGTTCGAATCCGCAAAATCAATAATAACGAGGGAAGAATGAAGGCGATAGTTTCCATCACTCTCGAGGATCAGTTCGTTGTCCATGATGTGAGGGTGATCGAAGGTAATAATGGTTTATTTGTAGCTATGCCCAGTAAGCGTACTCCTAATGGTGAATTCAAAGATATTGCTCATCCGATAACCTCTGAGACACGGCAGGTAATTCAAGAAGCGGTGCTCGAAGCTTATGAAACGGAGAAGAACAAAGGAGAAACAGTAGAAGCCTAAATAAGGCTTCTTTCTTTTTACTGTCGAATATTTACTCACTTTGTTTTACATTTTTCTTAAACTTATAGTATAATGTTTTAGATAAACTTAAGTCAGAAGGCTGTTGACGAAGGAGGATTATTCATGTCGAAACCTTGGGCGGTGATTCTGGCTGCCGGTGAAGGAAAGCGCATGAAATCAAAGCTGCCGAAGGTGCTGCACAGATTATGTGGCCGGGAGATGATTAACCATGTCCTTGAAAATGTCTCTCCTTTAACTGAAAAACAGATAATTGTTGTCGGGCACGGGGCACATAAGGTAAGAGAAACGTTGGGTGAAGACTATCTCTATGCCTACCAGAAGGAACAATTGGGTACGGGACACGCTCTCTTGCAAGCCCTGCCCTTGCTTCCAGAGGAAGGAAGCATTTTTGTTTTATGTGGTGATACGCCACTTTTAGCCACAGAAACTCTTCAGGATATGTGGCGATCATCTCAGGGTATGGCAGCAACGGTTTTAACGGCTGTTGTGGGTGAACCATCGGGGTATGGGCGGATCATTCGTGAAGGGGGACTGTTGCGGGCGATTGTGGAGGAACGAGATGCTTCTGCTGCACAAAAGGAGATTAATGAGATCAATGCCGGGGCCTATATCTTTAAGGTTAAGATCTTGAAAAGATATCTCGCTGCCCTTTCCAACGATAATGCACAGGGGGAGTATTACCTGACCGATATTATTTCTGCTCTTGTGCGCGATCGTTATCCGGTAAACGCTTTTAAGACACCTGACTCTTCTGATGTACTGGGTATTAATGATCGCTGCCAGCTGGCGGAGGTAACAAAAATTATGCGCGAGCGTCTAAACAAGCGTATAATGCGGGAAGGCGTAACTTTAATTGATCCGGAGACCACTTATATTGATGTGCAGGCCAGATTCAAGCCTGATACGCTGATCTATCCTCAGACGGTGATTGAGGGAGAGTGTATTATCGGTGAGGGATGCGTGATTGGGCCTAACTGTCATCTACAAAAGGTTAAGGTTGGTGACTATTCAACGATTACAGAGAGTGTTATCATTGAGAGTGAGGTCGGCTGTGGGGCTACCATTGGACCTTTTGCCTATATTCGTCCACAATCGATAATCGGCGATCGGGTAAAGATTGGCGATTTTGTTGAGATCAAAAAAAGTGTAATTGGTGAGGGGACAAAGATTCCTCATCTGAGTTATGTCGGTGATGCTGAGATCAAAGAAGGAGTTAATATTGGTGCAGGAACAATTACAGTGAACTATGACGGTAAGCGCAAATTTCGTACGACGATCGAAAAAAATGCCTTTATCGGCTGTAACAGCAACCTTGTCGCTCCGGTTAAAATTGGGGAAGGTGCATATGTTGGGGCTGGTTCAACAATAACCGAAGACGTTCCTGCTGATGCGCTTGCTATAGCACGGCAAAGGCAGGTTAATAAAGAGGGTCTGGCAAAAAAGTTTAGGAATAAAAAAGAAGAGTAATTATTACAAACAGTATTCGTTTTTTGATAGTAAGGAGGTTTCCAGGTTGAGCAAAGGAGATAAGAAGAAGATTTTTACGGGAACTGCCAATAAGCCTCTCGCGCAGGAGATTGCTGATCATATCGGTATTCCCCTTGGCAAAGCTGAAGTTTCGCGTTTTATGGACGGAGAGATAAATATTCATATTAAGGTATGTGTCCGGGTGTCAAATGTCTTTCTGATCCAGCCTCTCAGTCACCCGGTAAATGAAAATATTATGGAGCTTTTGATCCTCATCGATGCTGTAAAGCGCGCTTCAGCTAAAGCGGTTAATACGGTGATCCCTTATTATGGGTATGCACGTCAGGATCGTAAAACAAGGGCAAGGGATCCAATTACAGCGAAGTTAATCGCTGATCTTTTGACTGCAGCTGGCGCGGATCGTGTAATTGCTATGGACCTCCACGCTGGACAGATTCAGGGCTTCTTCAATATTCCTTTTGACCA
Organism: Bacillota bacterium; assembly: GCA_012512705.1. Classification (GTDB taxonomy): domain Bacteria; phylum Bacillota; class Dethiobacteria; order DTU022; family JAAZDR01; genus JAAZDR01. The sequence continues at coordinate 1,276 of JAAZDR010000103.1, read as the reverse complement.
CCTGCAAGGCATCCCTATTTTAGCCAACTATTTTAAACAAAAAAACATTAAGGATGGTGTAGTTGTCTCCCCTGATCTTGGCGGGGTGACAAGGGCGCGTGAGCTTGCTGAACGTTTGGACATGCCGATTGCGATTATCGATAAAAGGCGTCCTGCTCCAAATGAGATGGAAGTGATGAACATTATTGGCGATGTTCGCGGGCGTTCAGCAATTATGGTTGATGACATCATTGATACAGCAGGAACAATTTCTTTTGGGGCCAAAGCATTATTAGAACATGGAGCGAAGGATGCCTATGCCTGTTGCACTCATCCTGTATTTTCCGGTCCTGCGATCGAGCGTCTGGAAGCATCCCCTTTAAAAGAGGTAGTAGTCACGAATACAATCAACCTTCCCCCGGAAAAGTTTCTGCCTAAGATTAAAGTGCTTTCTGTGGCCAGCCTGATAGGGGACGCAATTATGCGTATACATGACGAACTCTCCGTAAGCACCCTCTTTGATATTAACTGATTTGACCATGTCTGGTCATTGTAATATAATAGCAACGGTTAACATTTAAGGTAGGAAAAGCTCGATTGTTAGGCAAATAATAGCAGGAGGAGATTAGCATGGAAACTGTTGAGTTGAAAGCAGTGCGCAGAGAAAAGTCGACCAAAGGAGCGCTTAAAAAGCTTCGTCGGGAAGGGATGATCCCTGGGATCGTTTACGGACGAAGTAAAGAGCCGATCAGTATTGCGATTGATAGGAGTGAATTGAAATCGGTTCTGGGAACCGCTGCCGGAATGAACGTTTTAGTGGAACTTAAAATTAATGGTGAGGGAGCTTTACAGACAGAAACAGTAATGATTAAGGATATCCAGCACGATATACTCATCCGTGATAACTTGCTGCATATTGATCTTCTACGAGTATCAATGACAGAAAAAATTGAGGTTAGTGTACCCCTTATCCTCGTGGGCGAACCGGAGGGTGTTAAGGATGGCGGTGTTTTGCAGCAATTGCTACGTGAAGTTAATATCAGATGCCTGCCTGCGGATATCCCTGATCAACTGGATGCTGATGTCAGTAGCTTGCAGATCGGTGAGAGCTTGCAGATTAGTGATCTAAGTGTTCCAGAGGGAATAGAGATGCTTGAGGAAGCGGATGAGGTTGTGGTGGTCGTTAGTGCTCCTGAACAGGAGGTAGTAGAAGAAGAGGCTGCTGAAGAAGCCGGCGAAGCAGCAGAGACAGCTGATCAGTCTGGGGAAGCTGGTGAAGGGACTGAGTAATTAAAGG
>JAAZDR010000102.1 GCA_012512705.1 Bacillota bacterium | reverse complement strand
GCTGCCAACCTACGGGCGAGGGGGACACCCCTGCTTATAATCCCTACTAATACTAAGTCTTTAACCCCCTTATTTCTCTCGACAATCTCATGCGCAATTCTTGTCAACGCACGTCTAATTGCATCTGCATCCATAATCAGCTTTTGACGCCCCATTAGCCAACCCTCCTTTATAAAAAACTATTTGGCTACTTTTAAAAATTTTAAGAGGCGGCGAAAGTCCCCGGGTATAGGGGCTTTTATCTCCATATAACTCCCTGTCCGCGGATGGTAGAAACCTATTAGCCGAGCGTGCAGTGCTTGGCCAGTAATAGGTAGCTCCCTATTACGCCCGTAAACAGGATCGCCGGCTACAGGGTGTCCCAAATATGCTAGATGCACTCTAATTTGATGAGTCCTCCCTGTATCAAGCTTCGTTTCCAACAAAGTATAATCTCCCAGGTAGGCGAGGACACGGTAATGAGTTGTCGCTTCACGACCGTCAATACGCACAGCCATCCGCTTGCGGTCTTTTTTGTGCCTTCCAATGGGGGCAGTGATCGTTCCTGTTTCATTCCGCATTTTCCCTTTTACCACAGTGAGATATAATCTTTTAACCTGTCGTGCTTTGAGCTGCTCTGCCAGCTTAAGATGTGCCAGATCATTTTTGGCAACAATTATTGCTCCAGAGGTATCTTTATCAAGACGATGGACGATGCCTGGCCGCCTCACCCCACCGATCCCTGAAAGATCGCGGCAATGAAAAAGGAGAGCATTAACAAGAGTTTCTTTTTCATGCCCCGGTGCCGGATGTACAACCATCCCCCTCGGTTTATTGACAACAATAATATCTCTATCTTCATAAAGAATATCCAGCTTTATCTCTTCCGGGGCTACTTCCAATCGCTTTGGTGCAGGGAGCGTAAGCTCTACACCCTGCCCGCCTTTTAAGCGATAATTGCTTTTTTTCTGTACCTTGCCGTCGACTTCAACATATCCGGTAGCAATTAGCTTTTGTAACTGAGAGCGGGAAAGTTCCTCCTTAAGATAACGGGCAAGAAAATGATCTAGTCTCCTACCGAAGTAACTGCTTTCTACAAAGTAATAGCGCTTTCCGCCGTCCAAACTATTTGTCGCCCCTTTTTAGCAAATACATGGTTAACAGAACCCCTAAAGCAGAAAAAATCATTGCCAGGCTAATCAGCTGTCCCGCACTGTTCTCTCCCCACATAACGCTCTCAGCACGAAAAAACTCGTTTATATAGCGGTATATACCGTAAAGCAGAAAAAACATGCTCATTAGATAACCATCGAAAAAATGAAACTTTCTTAAGTAGCGCAAAAGTATAAAACTGATTACACCTGCCAAACTTGCGTAAAGCTGCGTTGGGTGCCGCAGGGCGCTATCTACAGCAGCAAAAGTAACTGCCCAGGGGACAGAAGTGATCTCCCCATAACAACAGCCATTTAAAAAACAGCCAATGCGGCCAAAAGCATAACCTAGTGCTAGATAAGGCGCAAAAAAATCAGCAAGCTTCAAAAATGAAAGAGACCGATATCTACAGTATAAAATTAAAATCAAAATCGCCCCGAAGAAGCCCCCATGGAAAGCCAGCCCACCAGAGCGGATATCGAAAATAAGCCAGGGTTCGACAGAAAATTTTGGCCATTCAATAAGCACATAGCCGAGTCGTGCACCGATAATGCTGCCAATAATTGTTAAAATTACTGATTCAAAAATATAATCTTCTCTAATATTAAAATTCGGTGCTTCACGCAGTAAACCGAAAAGAGCAATCAGGAAGCCTAATGCAAGCATTAAACCGTAGGAATAAATTGTTATCGGACCTATTTTCAACAGAACGGGGTGCATTCTTTCACATCCTTACCTAATAACCTCGCGCTTCCACAGCTCGTAAATAATAAGAAACATACCGATAACAACTGCCATATCCGCAACATTAAAAACAGGCCATACACGAAAATCTAAGAAGTCGACCACATAACCATTACGCAACCGATCGAGCAAGTTGCCTGTTGCTCCTCCTAACTGAAAAGAAAGGCCAAGTTTTAGTAATCTGTAACCATTAGGTATGCGGCGGTAAAAGTAGAGGATAACAACAATGAGGATTAATGTGACAATAATGAAAAAAAACGTTTGGTAAGCAAATAAACCAAAAGCAGCACCAGGATTGTGGATATATGTAATATGAAAAATATTTGGTATAACCGGAATAGACTCCTGCAGCTGCATCTCTCTCGTAACAAAAAATTTTGTTCCCTGATCCATCAGCAGGATCACTAGTGTGGCTACCAAATAGAACAAACTCGCTCCCTCCCTCCTCTGTAGTCTAGTTTAACATATCCGCCTAAATTGAACAACTAAGAGCAGTAGGCTACGTGAGTTTTGTTGAGCCCAACTCTTTAATCAGGGAGTTGTTTTTTGTATTCTTTATTACTAATTCCCTCAAGCCGTTCAACTTTTCCGTACTCTTCATCTTCCAATTCGTCTTCAAAAATTCGAGGCCGTTTGTTATGGCGGGCAACATCGTTCCAGGCATCCTCTTTGTCATAAGCAACAGAATCTTCGTCATCAGTCAAAGTACTAGTATAAGGGGTTTCTAAAACTTTTTCTTCCAGGGGACGTTTAAAATCTTTCGATACGCCCTCCTCTAATTCGCGGCATGGTCGACAAAACTCGGTTTCCGGAACCGCCTCCAGGCGTTCACGGGGTATTTCTTCCCCACAGCGGCGGCAGATTCCATAGGTCCCATCAGCTATACGCAAGAGAGCGTCATCTATGCTTTGTAGAAGGCGTTTGTTTTTTTCGTGAAGAGAAATATCTTTGCTGCGCTCATAGTTCTCCGAGCCTAGGTCAGCGGGATGATTGTCAACTGGAGACAGTTCAGCTGTACTATCCCTCAGAGATTTCCTTTTCTCTAATCCTTCAGCGGTCTCTTTTTCTCTTTTAAGTTTTTGCTTTTTATTATTTAAAACTGAAACAAAGTAGTCAAGTTCTGTGCGTTTCATCTTTTCCTCCTGTTTTCAAAGTTGTTCTCTGGTGATCCTTACCAATTCAGCAATAAAATCCCCGACTAGGGGCAAATTTAAAACCACGAGCTTTTGTAAAAAATAAATTACAAAAGCACCTAAAAGCGTAGCTCCCAGGGCAAAGCCAAATCCTCTTGCCAGCCCGCCTAAAAAGTTAACCGTCAGAAAGCGACGCGGGTCATTGAGCAGGTCAATATATTCAGCAAGGTTAAAGCGCTCCAGATCAAAAGCAAGTTTACTAACTTGAGACAAAAGCCGCTGTAGCAACTTACGTTCATCCTTATCTTGCGGCAAAGACATTCAACGGATACTCCTTTGCGTAAACCTTATCTTCTATAATAAGCTGAGCAGGTTAATAAACTGGTTAATATATAATAGTTTGGTTAAACGGGATCATTTCTATCCAGGCGATGATTAAAAAAGGCTGTTGCTTTTATCATCAACAGCCTTTTCCCATTATTCCCCTGAAAAATTAAACCCTATAAGCACTTCTCGACAGCGACTACATACATCCGGGTAATCATCTGCTTTACCCACTGTTTCATCAAATGTCCAACAGCGCCCGCATTTTTTGCCAGTAGCCCTAGTTACTAAAATCTTCAAATCAGTCAGTTCTTCGCCTGTTAAAAATTCTTTTGCAGCTATCTCTCCTGGAGCAAGGAGTTCAGCTTGTGAAACTATAAATAGATTAGCAAGCTGTTCTTTAAAAGGCAGTAAAGCGTGGTAAAGCTCTTCGCTCGGGTAAAGTCTCAACCGTGCTTCTAAGGAAGAATCAATCTCTTTTTTGCTGCGCGCCATTTCCAGCGCTCTCGTTACCTCATCACGTACTTTTAATAGTACATTCCAGCGCTCTTCAAGCTTTTGATCAACATATTTATCATTGACTTTCGGCCAAAAAGCCAACTGGACGCTTTCCACCCGCTGGCCAGGCAGATAGCGCCATAGCTCTTCAGTAGTAAAAGATATAATAGGTGTAAGCAATAGGGCGAGTTTCTCCAGGATCTCTAAAAATACGGTCTGTGCAGCCCTCCGCCCCTTATCGTTCGCTGGAGAAACATAAAGCCTGTCCTTTAAAACATCGAGATAAAAATTGCTCATATCCACCACGCAGAAATTATGCACAGCATGGAACACACGATAGAACTCATAAGCCTCATATGCCTCAGTTACCTGCTCAATTAAACGTTGCAGACGGTGCAGTGCCCAACGATCGATCTCCTCTAATTCCTCGTAAGCAATGCTATCCCGTTGCGGTTCAAAATCATAACAATTACCCAGCATAAATCGACAAGTATTGCGGATCTTCCGGTAAACCTCCGAAAGCTGCTTTAAAATTGAAGGCGAGAGATGCATGTCGCTGGTAAAGTCAGCAGAAGAAACCCAGAGCCGTAGAATATCCCCACCATATTTCTCGATTATTTCCTCAGGGACGATCACATTGCCAAGCGATTTGGACATCTTTTTCCCTTCTCCATCAACCACCCATCCGTGGCTGAGAACAGTCTTATATGGTGGTTTTCCGCGAGTAGCAACAGAGGTTAGAAGGGAAGATTGAAACCAACCTCGATACTGATCGCTGCCTTCCAGGTAGAGGTCAGCAGGCCAGTGCAGCTCTTCCCTGGTCTCACAAACAGCAGCGTGACTCGAACCAGAATCAAACCAAACATCCATAATGTCAGTTTCCTTACGGAAGCTGCTGCTACTGCAATGAGGACACTGAATATCGCCAAGAATCTCTTTTGCTTCTTTAATAAACCAAGCATCTGAACCTTCACGGGCAAACAGATCGCGGACACGGGCAATACTTTGATCGTTAATCAACGTTTCCCCGCATTCTTCGCAGTAAAATATTGGTATAGGCACACCCCAGATCCGCTGACGGGATATACACCAATCCTGACGATCGGCGACCATATTATGCATTCGCCCTTTACCCCATTCCGGAATCCATCTTACCTGCTCCACAGCCTTCAGAGCCTCTTGACGAAAACCCTTTATCGAAGCAAACCACTGCTCTGTTGCGCGGAATAATACTGGATTCTTGCAGCGCCAACAGTGCGGGTACTGGTGGCTAATAAAACTAAGCTTAAGCAGGTAGCCGTCCTTATCCAGCGCTTTAGTTACCGCCTTGTTACCTTCATCATAACGAAGACCGGCAAAGGAACCCGCTTCTTCCGTAAACACACCGCGCCCATCAAGCGGGTTAAAAACAGGGATATTATAACGAAGACCAACATTATAGTCTTCGAGGCCGTGGCCGGGGGCAGTATGCACACAACCAGTCCCCTGCTCCAAGGTAACGTGTTCACCAAAAATCAGAGGTGATTCCCTATTGAACAAGGGGTGACGACACTTCACACCGTCTAGTTCACTGCCTTTAAATTTTTTCTTCACCTGATATTCAGTAATGCCAATAACTTGCATTACCTCTTCTATAAGCTCGGACGCCAGAATATATCGTTCCTTTCCTGCATCTACCAAAGCATAGTCTAGATCAGCATGCAAAGCGATCGCCATGTTAGCCGGTATCGTCCAGGGAGTAGTAGTCCAAATTAAACAAAAAGTGTTATCTCCTGCTTCAAAAAGGCCTCGATCATCTACTACCGGGAATTTAACATATATCGAAGGTGAGCGGCGATCCGCATATTCGATCTCTGCTTCGGCAAGGGCCGTTTCACAATCAGGGCACCAGTAAACAGGTTTCAAACCTTTGTAAATATAGCCTTTTTTCGCCATCTCACCGAAGACTTCAATCTGCTTTGCTTCATATTCGGGGTTTAGTGTAACATATGGATTCTCCCAATCACCGCGTACACCGAGTCGTTTAAACTGTTCGCGCTGAATATCAAGACATTCAAGGGCATATTCTCTACACATTTGCCGAAACTCAAGATCACTTATCTCTTTACGGTTTACCTTCTTTGTTTTAATCACCTGATGCTCAATCGGCAAACCATGCGTATCCCAACCAGGTACATAGGGGGTATCGTAACCACACATAGCTTTATATTTATTTACAATATCTTTTAAAACTTTATTCAGCGCTGTTCCCATATGAATATTCCCGTTAGCGTAAGGAGGCCCGTCATGCAGAACAAATTTCGGACACCCACGGCGATGCTCACGCACCTTACGATTGAGATCAATCTCTTCCCAGTATTGTAAGATTTCCGGCTCCCGCTGTGGAAGCTTTGCCCGCATCGGAAAGTCAGTGCGGGGCAGGTTTAAAGTTTTTCCATAATCCATAAAAATCACCCTTTCCTAAAGTAAAAAACCCGTCCATCAGGGACGAGTTTTATTTAACCCGCGGTACCACCCTTATTAACAGTGTAAACTGCTACTTAAAAGAGATAACGGTCTTCACCGTTCACAGCTACTTTAAATTTCACTGTAAAAGCTCCTGGGTGATCTTCAACAGGCCGACCTTGCCGGGCTTCCACTATCCCCAGCTCTCTGTAAAGGGACAAACCTGTCTACTCTCCCAATCATCGCCTGCTAGTTCGCATTTTTTAAACATTATTATAAACATTCTTCCCCTGCCAGTCAATAATTATAAGTGCTTGGTTTTTCATTAAGTAAATTAAGAACTCTTTGATTGAACAGACCCATCTGAAGATCCATCAATGCCCCACTCTTCCATTTCTAATGCGGAAAGCTGGGCTTCCATAAAAGAGCGCAGACGCATTTTAAAAACCTGAGCTTGTTTATGCAGCTCTTCATGCTCAGCAAGGATCCGGCTTGCCTTATACCTTGCTTCATCCAATATGTGCTGAGCATCACGTTCAGCTTCTTTTCTAATAATTTCTGCTTCCTTGTTGGCGTTCAGCTTCACTTCTTCCGCTGTCTCTTGGGCTACAAGGATCGCATTATGCATCGTTTCTTCTAATTTGTGATAACTATTGAGTTTCTCCTGCATTTTGCTCACTTCTTCTTCAAGCTTTTGTTTTTCTTTAAGGAGCTGTTCAAAATCCCTCGCTACACGCTCAAGAAACTCATTTACTTCTTCTGTCGAATAACCGCGAAATGAGCGGCTAAACTCTTTATTATGGATATCAATTGGGGTTAGCGGCACCTTTTCATCCTCCTTAAGTAATTACTATAAAAAAGGCAATTAGAAGTAATTTCGACAATTATTTTCCATTTCCTGCTCAATTAGGTATATTTTTTTAAGCGAATGCGCACTCTACCTTTACGGCTCTCACCTTCTAGGGCAACAACTTCAATACGGCCTTTCCCGCGCAGCGAAATTATATCGCCTTCTTGCAGCTGTGAAGCCGGGTTTTTTATCAGCTGCCAATTAACCTTAACCTGTTCCCCTTTAATTAATGGAATGATTTTTGAACGGGAAAAACCAAAACCAAGACTAGCAACAGCATCCAAGCGCAACGAGGCTACTGTTCCCTTTATCTCTTTGGTGATTTCTGGTACTGCCACAATTGTTTCCAAGGGAATCTCGTTCACCTTGACACTAACGTTGTGCACTCTTACAAGATTTGTGCAGATGTATTGAGCAATTTGTTTATCGACCAGGACCTGGGCTGTGCTTTCGGCGGGATAAATAATATCGCCGACCATTTCCCGACGCACGCCAAGTGATAGAATAGCACCAAGAAAATCCCGGTGGGAAATTTCAGCAAAGCGAAAATTACCTTCAATACTTAAGCAGGAGATCAGCGGCGGGAATTCCTTGGTTCCCCAAGCAGCAGGCCAAAATGAAATTCTTGCCCGCTCTGCCTTAGCATAGCCGCCATATATCAGGTAGTTAAGCCCTGGGAAGTGATTCATGACCACCTGGTATAGCTGCTGTTGTCGGGGATCGAGAAAAAATGAAGTATACTGCCTGTTATCCCTTTCTGCTTGCTCTGCCTGATCCCATGCTTTTTGCAGCCAGCGCTTGGCTAAAGGATCAGAGTATTTTTCCAGTAAATTTTTGATGCGCATATACTCACTCCTGTTAAAAAGGTTCATTTACCAATGAACAAAATAATACCAGACCAAAGCCGTTAAAAAAGCTGACAATAGCATAAAAAACATTAATAGGCAAAGTTCTTTAAAAACTTTGCTGTAATCAGCTTTAAAGTGCTCGACAGTTAACGCCAAACATAGATGTGCAGGGGATAAGAT
>JAAZDR010000101.1 GCA_012512705.1 Bacillota bacterium | reverse complement strand
CCTCGGCCTTATGGCAGCAATCAATGCCAGGCGTCCTGTGGGGCTCTTTTTTTCCTTTTTGATCGCGATTGGCGTCGGAATCCCCAACTTTGTCCTTGGCGGCCTTCTTCAATACTTTATGGCCTGGAGGTGGGGGCTTTTACCCGCTGCCCGCTGGGGAGGGCCGGCTCACATGCTACTCCCCGCTCTTACTCTTGGCTGCGGAGGGGCAGCCATCCTCGCGCGGCTGGTTTGCGGCGGAACACTGGAAGTTTTTGAACAGCCATTTATACGCACTGCCCTTGCTAAAGGGCTTCGTAAGGGGGAAATACTTTACAGGCATATCCTTCCCAACGCTCTACTGCCGGCTCTGACAACATTGGGAACACTTACGGCAGCTCTTGTTATGGGAAGCTTTGCCGTAGAACAAATTTTTGCCCTCCCGGGACTGGGAAGTTTCTTCGTCCAAAGTATCTATAACCGAGACTATCCGGTGATCCTCGGGCTAACTATTTTCTACGCCACTTTAATACTGGGTTTAAATTTTTTGGTTGCTCTGGCATACGGACTCCTTGACCCCCGCATTCGCCTTTTCCACCGTCAGGATTAAGAGAGGTTTAGTAATGCCTGAATACTATAAGCTAAAAAATAGAAAAATACTGCTGGGAAGTTTGATAATTCTCCTTGTCGCCATATTCGCCATCCTTTTAACCCCGCTCTCAGCGTACAGTTACCACGAACAGAACCTGGAGCAAGCAAACATGCGCCCTTCCGCCGAACACTGGTTTGGGACGGATCGCCTGGGAAGGGATCTCTTTACTAGGGTTGGCTACGGCACACAAACATCCCTTCTCGTTGCTATCGCAGCTGCCCTTATCGAACTAACCATCGGTACTATCTACGGAACCCTCTCCGGATATCTCGGTGGTTTAGTGGATGAGATCCTTATGCGCGCAATCGATATTCTCTTTTCCATCCCTTATTTATTGCTGGCTATCCTCCTGCTCGTTCTCTTACCTCCCGGGAAAGGGACGCTAATTCTAGCCATTGGTTTTACGGGATGGCCGCACATGGCCCGCATTGCGCGCATACTGGTAATACGCCTAAAAACACAGGACTTTTTCCTTGCTGCTCGATGCTACGGAGCCGGACATCTGCGACTTATCTGCGGGCATATGCTCCCGCAAATGTTAAAAGCTATCTTCTCTCAACTGACCCTCTCCATACCTGCTGCGATCTACAGCGAAGCTTTCTTAAGTTTTATTGGCCTTGGGGTGCCAATGCCACAGGCGAGCCTCGGCTCACTGATTCAGGAAGGTTTCACTGTCTTCCCTCTATATCCTTACCAGCTTTTTTACCCGGCTTTTGTCCTGAGCTTGCTTCTTCTCGGGTTTACCTTTATCGGTGACGGACTACAATCTTTATACTCGCGAAAATTGCTTAAAGGAGAGGAGTATTTTGCTGCCCAGCCCCCTGCTCGAAGTTTCCAACCTACAGGTTTCATATCATATAAGAACTAAAAGCGTAAAAGCACTGCGCGGCATTAATTTCTCACTCTTTGAGAACGAAATTCTTGCCTTTACAGGAGAATCTGGCAGCGGCAAGACGACAGCTGCCCTGGCATGCTGCGGGCTTCTCCCGGCAAACGCACATCTAAAAGGCAGTGTTCGTTTTAAAGGAGTGGATCTCTACTCAGTTTCTGTAAAAAAATTGCATCAACTGCGCGGCAAGGGGATCGCTTTTATCTTCCAGGATCCGCAGAGTGCTCTTAACCCGGTGCTTACCGCAGGCAAACAGGTAGCTGAGGTGCTTCACCGTCACCGTGGATTACGCGGCCAAATACTTATGCAGGAGACGAGAAAGCTTTTCCGGCAGGTAGGACTAAAACACTCCCACATAACAAGTTACCCATTTGCATTAAGTGGAGGGGAATGTCAGCGGATAATGATCGCCGCTGCCTGTGCCGGTAACCCCGCGCTGCTTATCGCCGATGAACCGACAAGCAATCTTGACCTCATTGTGGAAAACGAAGTTTTAGCCTTACTGGAAAAATTACAAAAAGGCTATCGCTTCTCTCTCCTGCTGATCAGCCATGACCTGCGGGTAATCGCCCGCCTTGCCCAAAGGGTGGCAATCTTTAACTCCGGACTGATTGTCGAAGAAGGAACTGTGGAACAGGTCTTCAAGTCTCCTCGCCACCCTTACGCAAAACGGCTCTTGGCCACCGTATTACATAAGGGAGCTGGAGAATGAAAAAATGAACAAAGGTATGCCTATCTTAAAAATCGAAAAAATGAGCAAAAAATATAGAAACAAGGGACGGCGCCAAGAAGTTATAAGGGAAATCTCCCTGGAGATAAAGCGCGGAGAAATCCTTGCTCTTGTTGGCGAAAGCGGCTCTGGCAAGACAACTATTGCCCGGACAATTATGCGTCTCCAGCGGCCGAGCAGCGGCCGTATTCTCTGGAAAGGAAAAGATATTTTCTCCCCCTTATTCCGCCGTCTCCCTTATCATAAGTGGGTGCAGACGATCTTTCAGAATCCTTTTAACTCACTAACCCCGCATTATAGAGGCTATATGCTCATCGGTGAGCCGCTGCTTGTAAACCGTTTGGCAACAAAAAGCGAACTACAAGAAAGCGCCTGCAGGCTGCTGGAGGTAGTGGGTCTGCCAGAAGAAACACTTAACCGCCTCCCGTACCAGTTAAGTGGCGGTCAATGCCAACGTCTGGCTCTGGCGCGAGCGCTGGCCTTGAATCCGGAGCTGCTCATTGCTGATGAAGCGCTTTCCTCGCTGGATCTGATCGCTCAGCAGGAGCTCCTGCAGCTTTTGGCACGTCTGCAGCGTTCACGCAGCATCTCGATATTGTTTATCACCCACAACCTCTCTCTCTTACCAAACTTTGCGCACCGCATAGCAGTTCTCCACCAGGGGAAAATTGAAGAAGTAACTGAGACAAGAAAATTTTTCCGGGCGCCTGCTTCTCCTTATAGCCAAGCTTTGCTCAACGCATATTTAACAAAGTCAGTTAACATAAATTAACAATATTTTTTTAAAATTATCGTTATAATTCTTTTTTACAGGGACAAACTAAACCTTGAAAGGGTTCGTAATGGCTGAGCCTAGACTACTGCAAGGTTGCTGCTTTGCAGTAGTCGGCCAAAGGTTGATATCGGGTCTGAAAGGCTCGGTATCAGCCGGCGGGCAGATCATAATCGCTTCCGTCCGGCTCTGATACAGTCTAACGATTGTATCCGGGTCGCAGGGAGTGATTATGGTCGAGCGAAGATCGGTTTAAGTCCCGACATGCTTAATTAGGTTGTATTTGGCTACAACTTATGATTTGTGGTTTGGAGATCAGTAACGGCCGGAAGGTCGTTGCCGGTTTCCCAGGGATTTATGCCGATCGAGCAAGGGGTTATTATGGGTTCCGCAACGGTCTATTACAGCCGAAAGGTTGTCATAGGCTGTATAGGGATGCATAATAGCCTAAGCGAAGGCCATTACGGGCTCTTTTTATTTGATTAGGTTAGCATTCATGGTATAATGTGCTATATAGAAGCTAACCACATGAGGAGGATTGTTAATTATGAAAGGAAGCCGGATTGTTGCTGAGCTTATGGCCATAGCAGCCCGTACTGCACCCAAAGGGGGTGGAAAAGATTACATAGAGATCAAAATTATTGATGGCGAGCGGGTTAATGAACTGGCTGATGATATGGTGCGCTACGGTGAAGAAAGCGGGAGACGCAATTTTGACCGGGATGGAGAAAACGTTCGTCGCTCGGAATCCGTAGTCTTACTCTCTTTAAATAAAGCGCAAAATACTGGTTTAAACTGCGGGGCTTGTGGATTCCCACGCTGCGCTGATTTGGCGAACGAAGGCATAAGAAAAGGGCCTGAATTTAACGGACCGCTCTGTGCCTGGCGCCTTGTTGCTCTCGGAATCGCTGTTGGCTCTGCAGCCAAAACAGCAAGCCTTCTAAATGTAGATAACCGTTTGATGTATCGTATCGGTGTCTCCGCACGGCGACTAGGGCTGATCGAGGGAGAGATCGTGATCGGGATACCCCTGTCAGTGACGGGCAAAAACATCTATTTCGATCGTTAATCGTTAAAAGAGGTGGAAGAGAAATGAACTTTACTGTAGAAAGTAAAGATGTTGCCCGAGCCGCTATTCAGATCGCCCTCACACCTGACCGTCAAGCGGAGCGCGAACTAAAAGACAAGCTCCTGGAGGAAGAAATCCGCGCTACAGCGGTTGACTACGGCGGAGAATTTCTGACCTCTGTGCATAAGGTTGTAGAACGCGCTGTTGTGGCGGCGAAGCGGGAAAAAATTATCGAAACAACCCATCAAGCAGAAGGTGGGGTGGCAGGGGCGGCTCGTGAGGCGCTTTCTCAGATCATGCCGAAAGCACTTGGATTAAATGTCGGAGGCAAAGTCGGTATCGCTCGCCGGGGCGAGCATGTAGCCGTGGCTGTCTTTTTCGGCATCGGACTCTTACATTTGAATGAAGTTGGAATCGGATTAGGCCACCGGGCAATTTAAACT
>JAAZDR010000100.1 GCA_012512705.1 Bacillota bacterium | reverse complement strand
GCTTCTGAAGGGATCATCGATTCTTATATTCACCTTGGCGGTAAAATCGGCGTGCTTATAGAAGTTAATTGTGAAACTGATTTTGTTGCCCGTAATGAAGAATTTCGTTCTTTTGTAAGGGATCTTTGCTTACATATTGCGGCAACAAACCCTGTTTATTTAACGCGAGAACAGGTACCAACTGACGTTATTGAAAAAGAAAAAGAAATATTGAAAAAGCAGGCGCTTAATGAAGGGAAACCAGAGAAAATTGTAGAAAAGATTGTTGATGGGCGTATGGAAAAATTTTATGCTGAAAATTGTTTGATGGAACAGCCTTTTGTTAAAGATCCGGATATAACTATAGAAAAACTTCTTATGGAGAAGATTGCTAAAATAGGCGAAAACATAGTTATTCGCCGTTATGTTCGTTTCGAGTTAGGGGAAGAGATGGAGAAATAGAAAATCTTTAGGTTTTAAAAAGAGCACATCAGGTGTTCTTTTTTTGCGAATAGCCCTTTGGAAAAAAGGATTTTATAGTAAAATGTAGAATAAAAAAACGGAGGTTAAGCATGGGTAAACCCATCTACAAACGGGTAGTTCTAAAACTTAGCGGAGAGGCCTTGGCTGGGGAAAAAGGCTACGGGATCGACCAGGATGTCCTCAACAGTATTGCTGAACAAATCAAAGAAATTAAAGCTTATGGTGTAGAGATAGCTATCGTAGTCGGTGGTGGCAACATCTGGCGGGGTGAGCCAGCAAGCCAGAGAGGGATGGACAGAGCTACAGCGGATTATATGGGAATGCTTGCTACCGTACTAAATGCCTTAGCCTTACAGGATGCTCTAGAACGTTTTAATGTTGATACAAGGGTGCAATCTGCACTGGAAATGAGACAAGTATCGGAACCTTACATCCGTCGTCGGGCACTGCGCCATTTAGAAAAAGGCAGAGTTGTAATTTTTGCCGGTGGCACTGGGAACCCATATTTTTCTACAGATACAACCGCCGCTTTGCGAGCAGCCGAGATTGAAGCAGAGGTAATTTTGCTCGCTAAAGGAAAGGTCGATGCCGTTTATGATGCAGATCCGTTAACAAACCCAGAAGCCAAAAAATTCCACGAACTCAAGTTTATCGATCTCCTCAATAAAGGACTGGGGGTAATGGATTCAACCGCAGCATCATTATGCATGGATAACGGGATAAAACTCGTGGTATTTGGGTTAAATAAGTCCGGTAATATAAAAAGGGTAATCATGGGCGAGAAAATAGGGACAACTGTTCAGGGGGGATAATTATTGCTAGAATCACTTTACAGTGAGATGGAAACAAAAATGAAAAAGACAATTGAAGCTCTTAAGCGTGAATTCGCCACACTTAGGGCTGGCAGGGCTACGCCTTCACTATTAGACAAGGTCGATGTTGACTATTATGGAACTAAAACACCACTTAAACAACTAGCAAATATTTCTGCTCCAGAACCGCGACTTTTGGTTGTCCAGCCGTGGGACAAAGGGGCTATAGCAGATATTGAAAAGGCAATTTTAAAATCTGATTTGGGACTTACGCCAAACAATGATGGAAATATAATCCGGATTTCCATTCCACAGCTTACCGAAGAACGCCGAAAAGAGCTCGTCAAATTCGTGCGGAAAAAAACTGAAGAAGGCCGTGTTGCAATTCGCAACCAGCGGCGGGACGCAAACGAACAGCTCAAGGCATTAGAAAAAGGTGGAAAAATATCAGAAGATGATCTCAGAAGGGCCCAAGAAGAGGTGCAGAAGATAACTGATCAAAATATTAAGGTTTTAGAGGAGGTTCTCGCTGAAAAAGAAATGGAAATTATGGAAGTTTAAGTTGTGCGGGCTGTTATTATATTAAGGAGGTGAACAAAATGGCGTTCCGTATCCTCGCTGATGAGTGTACAGCATGCGGCACATGTATTGATGCTTGCCCTTCTGACGCGATAAAGGAAGAGGGCGATGTTTGTGTTATCGACCTCGAGCTCTGCAGTGAGTGTGGTACATGTGTAGATGAATGTCCAATAGAAGCTATTATTGAAGAATAATTATTTTTATTAAGGCCCCCTCTAAATATGAGGGGGCCGCCTAACAAATAGATGTCAAGTAGAAGTGGTGAAACAATGAGTGAGCTTACAAGTTTGATGCAATTAATCGATTGGAACAACCTGCCGCGACACATTGCCATCATTATGGACGGTAATGGCCGTTGGGCAACCCAAAAAGGGCTGCCCAGAATCGCTGGTCACCGAGCAGGTATGGAGACGCTAAAAAAAATCATTTCGTTTAGCTGTGAGATTAAGATTCCGATACTTACATTTTATGCCTTTTCAACAGAAAACTGGAGAAGGCCACCACAGGAAGTTAATTTCCTTATGCGCCTGCCTCATGAATATATAAGATCAGAACTGCAAAATCTTATTGACAATAATATCCGTTTAAAAATGAGCGGTGATATAGAAGGTCTCCCGCAACATACCCAAAAAGCAGTACGTGAAGCACTTAAAAAAACGGAAAAAAATTCAGGTATGATTCTTAATTTTGCTTTAAACTACGGAGGACGAAAGGAGATAATTAATGCAGTACGGGAGATTGCGGCTAAAGTCAAACAGGGAGAAATGTCCGTCGATGAAATTAATGAGGACACCTTCTCGCAGTCTCTATATACAGCAAGGCTTCATGATCCCGATCTTCTTATCCGCCCTAGCGGCGAAATGCGCCTGAGCAACTTTCTCCTCTGGCAGCTTGCTTATGCAGAGCTGTGGTTCTCAGATGTCTACTGGCCTGATTTTACAGAAGAACACCTATTACAAGCAATATATAATTATCAAAAGCGAGATCGGCGCTACGGCGGGATTGAGTTATAGGGTGGTGAAGCGATGTTAAAAAACAGGATTGCTACAGCTGTTATTGGCGCGCCCTTAACGCTTTTTTTTGTTTTTTTGGGTAGTAAGTGGTTTTTTATCTTTCTTCTTCTTATCAGCTATTTTGCTCTATTCGAATATTTTTACCTTCTACAGAAAATGGGCGCCAGCCCCCTGCTTAAAAAATTTTTTTATTTTGCCTTTGCTGTTATTTTTTTCTTACTACTTTTCACATATCAATGATGGTATACTGTGCATGCTATTCTTTTAATAGTCTTTATTGTTCTCCTAAATATTTTTTACCTGATCATATTTCCGGATGTAAAACTATGGGAATTGGCCCTAATATTATGGGGCATTATTTATATAGGAGGTTTTATGGCCTATCTTCTTGCTTTGCGCCAGCTGCCCGAGGGGTTAAGCTATCTTTTACTTCTAATATTTGGCATTTGGGCTAGCGATACGGGAGCTTATTTTATTGGCTTAAGTTTTGGGAAACACCGCCTCGCTCCCCGGATCAGTCCGAAGAAATCCCTTGAAGGAGCGGCTGGCGGCGTAGTTGTCAGTGCCATAGCAATCGAGACGTTAATCAAATTTTCCCCCTTTCCCCTCATACCTACAGGCCATGGTCTGCTGTGGGGAGCGATAATTTCCGTTCTCGGGCAACTAGGGGATCTTATTGAATCAGCTTATAAACGCGAAGCCCAAGTAAAAGATTCAGGCGTGATTTTACCAGGGCATGGAGGAATACTTGACCGCTTAGATAGCTTGCTTTTCGCTGCACCTGTTTTCTACTATGCGGTTTTAATTTTCCTTTAGAGGTAATTAGGCCGAAGCAGGTTTTAAAAAAATTTTGCTTTAAATTTGTGGAGGTATTATGGTTAAAAATATCGCTATTCTTGGCTCAACAGGCTCGATCGGTCGCCAGGCCCTTGACGTAGTTGACTGTTTCCCCGGAGAGCTGAGGGTTAAGGGTTTAGCTGCCGACAGTAACTATATTCTTATGGAAAGACAAGTAAGAAAACATCGCCCGGATAAAGTTGCCTTAAGAAACACTGAGGCGGCGGAAAAATTGCGAGAAAAAATTAGCGATCTCCCGTTAAAGGTTTATTCTGGACCGGAAGGGGTTCTGGAGGTTGCAGCAAATACGGATGCCGAGATAGTTCTTGTAGCAATTGTTGGATTTGACGGATTGGAACCAACTCTGGCCGCCATCAAGGCAGGTAAAAAAATTGCGATAGCTAATAAAGAAGCACTCGTTGTGGGCGGGGAACTGCTTACCAAAGAGGCAAAAAAACGAAGGATACCTCTCTATCCTGTTGACAGTGAACACTCAGCAATTTTTCAATGCTTACAGGGATTGAAAAAGGAAGAGGTAAAGCGTATTATCCTTACAGCTTCAGGAGGGCCTTTTTACGGGTGGCAGTATGCAGAATTACAGAAAGTTACTCCTGAAAAAGCTCTAAAACATCCAAATTGGAAGATGGGGAGAAAAATTACTATAGACTCAGCAACTCTAATGAACAAAGGCTTTGAAGTGCTTGAAGCAAGATGGCTTTTTGAACTTCCTCTAGAGAAGATTGATGTCCTTATCCATCCGCAAAGCATAATTCATTCGCTTGTCGAATGTATCGACTGTTCTGTTCTAGCGCAACTAGGACTTCCAGATATGACTTTGCCGATACAATATGCGCTTTTTTATCCGCGGCGGCGTTCTAACCTTATGGAAAGCCTTGAGCTTGAGCGTATAGGAACACTAAGCTTTTATCCTCCGGATCGCAAAAATTTTCCCTGCCTTGATCTTGCTTACAAAGCCGGACGAAAAGGTGGAACAATGCCTGCCTGTTTAAATGCCGCTAACGAGGTTTGTGTAGAGCTTTTTCTAGAGGGGAAAATTTCCTTTTTAGAGATTCCGACATTAATCTCTCGTGTAATGAATAAGCATGAAAACGAAATCATTGAATCGCCAACACTGGGAGAGCTAATCAGAGTTAATAATTGGGCTAGGGAAGAAGTTTTAAAGCTGTTCGAAAATAAAGAGGGTGAATAATTGTGCAGACATTACTGGCTTCTGTTTTCGTATTTGGGTTATTGATCTTTGCACATGAATCTGGTCATTATCTCGCCGCTAAAGCTAGCGGCATTGAGGTAATTGAATTTGCTATTGGTTTAGGTCCACGCTTATTTGGCTGGGAAAAAAATAAGACAAAGTATTCCCTGCGGGTCTTCCCCCTGGGAGGATTTTGTCGTATGCTCGGAGAAGATCCTGATGAGATCGGGCTGAAGGGAAGCTTCCAAGAGCAGCCGCTTATAAAACGTTTTTTTGTAATCGCGGCTGGACCACTGATGAATTTTCTCCTGGCAGTTCTCTTATTTTCTTTAATTTACTTTCTTTTTCTTGGTGTACCCCTAACAAAGGTTCCTGTAGTTGGAGCTGTAGAACCCGGAGGTCAGGCAGAAGCAGCGGGGATACAGGAAGGCGACCATATTCTATCGGTTAACGAAACAGCAGTAAATAACTGGAGTGAAGTTGTTGCACTGATCAATGCCCATCCAGAAGAACAGATCGAGATTACCTTACGACGTGAAGAAGAAACAAAAGTAATCAGGGTTATCCCTGCACTTGATACGAAAACAGGCAAGGGTTTTATCGGCATCGCACCAGTAATGAAAAAATACGACCCCCTTGGTTCATTGACTATAGGTATTGAATATTCCTGGTGGCTAATTAAATTTATTTTTGTTAGTATCTATCGAATGATAACAGGACAAATTCCACCCGATGTTTCCGGACCTGTAGCTATTATCCAGACTGTAGGCGAGGTTGCGGAAACTGGATTTAGCAATTTGCTATCCTTAGCTGCCGTAATAAGCATTAACCTCGGCATCATTAATCTCCTGCCGATTCCTGCTCTAGATGGCAGTCGCCTGTTTTTTATCCTTGTCGAAGGAATAAGGGGCAAACCATTTGACCCGCAAAAAGAGGGATTCATACATTTTATCGGTTTTACAATTCTCATACTGCTTATGCTCTTTATCGCTTTTAACGATTTACTTAAACTTGGAATTTTTTAGGAGGAATAATATTGCACCGCTGTCAAACAAAGAGAATTAAAATTGGAGGGGTTGAAATCGGCGGCGGGGCTCCGGTCGCTATTCAATCGATGACCACCACAGATACAGCTGATGTACAAGCCACCTTGAAACAAATTCGAGAGCTCAAACACGCGGGTTGTGAAATAGTCAGGGTCGCAGTGCCTGATAAAATTGCTGCGTCATCTTTAAAGGAAATAGTTGCCGGAAGCCCTCTCCCGATTATTGCTGATATCCATTTTGATTATAGACTTGCCCTTTTAAGCATCAAAGCAGGGGTAGCGAAATTACGCCTAAACCCGGGCAATATTGGCGGAGAAATTAAACTGGCAGCAGTTGCTAAGGCTGCTCAACACCATGGAATTCCGATACGGATAGGTGTCAATTCTGGTTCTTTAGAGAGGGAAATTTTAGAGCGTTATTCTCGGGTTACTGCTGAGGCTATGGTTGAGTCAGCGCTTAAACATACCCGTTTTTTAGAAAAAGTAGGTTTTAAAAACATTGTTCTCTCTTTTAAAGCAACAAACGTTCCGATAACTTTTAAAGCCTATAAATTAATTGCGGAAAAGACTAAATACCCGCTCCATCTTGGAATTACAGAAGCAGGTACGCAAAGATGGGGAATAATAAAATCATCTATCGGCATCGGTGCGCTACTTTTAGAAGGCATCGGCGACACAATACGTGTTTCTTTAACAGCTGACCCTGTTGAAGAGATCAAGGTGGCACGGAATATTTTACAAGCCGTAGGTTTACGTTCCTTTGCGCCAGAAGTAATTTCATGTCCCACATGCGGACGCTGCCGTATCAATTTGATTCAATTGACCGAAGAGGTAGAAAGGAAGGTTGAAAAGATTGATTTGCCGCTAAAAATAGCTGTTATGGGTTGTGTGGTAAATGGTCCTGGGGAAGCTAGGGAAGCAGATCTAGGGATCTGTGGTGGAAAGGAGATCGGTGCAATTTTTAAGAAAGGCAAAATTATTAAGAAAGTACCCTCTGAAAAATTATTAGATTCTTTGATCGAGGAGATTGAAGCAATACAGAAGGGCGCTAAGAATAAGGCAGGGAAGCAGGAGGTCTTTTAGGTGGAGATTGTTACAATTATACCCGCTTATAATGAAGAAAAGACTATTGGTAATGTATTAAGTGTTTTAAAGCAGGTTAACGAGATCGCTCGCATTATTGTTGTCAGCGATGGCTCCACCGACGAAACCGTTGATGTCGCGAAAAGCTTTGGTGTTGAAGTGGTTGAGTTGGAAGAAAATATCGGTAAAGGCGGGGCGATGAAAGCGGGGGTGGAGCGGACATTAGCAGATATTGTTTTATTCCTTGACGCCGATTTAATTGGCTTGACTCCCAGCCACGTTCTTAGTCTATTGAAACCCGTGATTAAAAATGAAGCGGAGATGAGCATCGGTATCTTTGAAAAAGGCCGCATAGCAACAGATCTTGCGCAAAAAATGGCTCCATTCCTCTCTGGGCAAAGAGCAATCAGACGAGCACTTTTAGATCAAGTATGCGACATGGAAATAGCGCGTTTTGGCGTAGAAGTGGCCCTACACCATTTTGTTGAGAACAATAATATAAAAGTAAAAGAAGTGCTTTTGACAGATATGTCCCATGTCATGAAGGAGGAAAAACTCGGGGTATGGAAAGGAATGGCCGCGAGGATGAAAATGTACTGGGAAATTATCAAATATTACACACATTCAAATTCGCTGCGACGAGAAGATTGACTGCGCTCCTTTCATATTCTTGCATTGTTTAACCCCTTATGTTAAAATATTGTAGCAAGAGCAGAAGATCTATCTTTCGAGAAAGAGTGGGACTTTCCCACTCTTTCCTCTTAATAACTTTTTTGACTGTTCTATTTGAGAAAAACAAGGGGATATTATCTAAAAAAGAGGTGAGACAATGGATACAAAAGCGATAACTGCTAAAATCGAGGGGCATGCTTTACCTATAGTCGAGAGTTTAGGTTATGAATTAGTTGACCTGGAACTAAAGAAAGAAAGTGGTCGTTGGTTTTTGCGTTTTTATATAGATAAACCTGAAGGAATTACTATTGGAGATTGTGAACTTGTTAATAGAAAACTTGACCACCTTCTTGATCAAATAGACCCGATCCCTGTTTCTTTTAATCTGGAGGTATCTTCTCCTGGTATAGAAAGACCTTTAAAAAAAGTTAAAGATTTTGAACGTTTTCGCGGCCGAGAAGTAAAATTAAAAACTTTTACCCCTCTTGACGGCCAGAAAAATTTTATTGGCATCCTGCAGGATTCAAATAAAGAATTTGTTACCATTTTAGAGACTGGAGGGGAAAAAGAAAGAGAGATTAAGATACCGCTGGGGATGATAGCGAAAGCAAATTTATACTTTAGACCTTAAGTTTAGCCCAATAATAAAGGAGGTGTTTTTAATAATGAACAACGATATTTTACAGGCGCTAGAAGAGATTGAAAAAGAAAAAGGGATTAGTAAAGATACGCTGTTTGAAACATTAGAG
>JAAZDR010000099.1 GCA_012512705.1 Bacillota bacterium | reverse complement strand
ATATCTGGTTCACTAAGAAAAGAAAAATATTTGTCTTGACAAGGGGTACATCTTAGTTTTTAGCGACTTAATTATAACACAGTTCGTTATTTTTGAAAAGTTTAATTTTAAAAGACGGCAAAAAGGTATCCTTAAACCTACGCCTCCGGAATCGTAGGTGTCGCTTTAACGCTGCCCCTTCTGCCGCCTCTGATACCCTCTCTGCTTTTTCCGTGGACGCATATTTTTATTTTTGGCTTTTTAACTAAAGGCCTTCTCCCCTTAATTTAATCGAAGTTGTATCGGGTTCCCTGGTAAGCATTTTTAGTGCAGCAGCCAGCAGGGTAACAGAGTCCGTATCGTTAAGTAAACTTTCCGCAGACTGTCTATACCGCGAAGTATCTTCATTTTTTACTGTCCGCATCAACTTATCCATTGTCAAACTCTGTTGCCCATCAAGAACTTCTGCTATTGTGGGGACGGGCATACGCCTGATCCTGCTTTTAACATGCCTTTCAATTGTTTTTAAATGATAGATCTCCCGGGGGGTAACGAGGGTGACCGCGAGCCCGGTTTGGCCGGCCCTGCCTGTTCGCCCAATCCGGTGCACATAGCTCTCTGGGTCCTGAGGGATATCAAAATTAATTATATGGGTTACACCAGTAATATCAAGTCCTCTTGCTGCAACATCCGTGGCTACCAGAAACTCAATATTTCCGTTTCTGAACTGATACATCACACTGTCGCGCCTTGACTGCGTCATATCCCCGTGAATTCCTTCTACCGAGTAACCGCTCTTATTTAAGGCCTCCGCAAGTTCGTCCACACGTCTCTTCGTTCGTCCAAAAAAACGAGCGACCGCGATATGTAGCATCCTTAGTGCGCACAATTTTTTCATTACCGCTAACTTTAACTTCTTCCGCTTTAGTGAGGGCCACCTCCGCGCCAAAACGGCGCGCTTGTTTTTCCAAAAGCTGTCCGAGCTCTATTCCGCCAATCCCGTCCGGGAAACCGGGATAATTATCAACCTGGGCTGTAGAAGCTATCTGCCCTCCGGAAACCATCTCTTCAATCAGCAGTACGCTAAAATCGGCGCGTCCACCATAAAGGGCAGCAGTGAAGCCAGCCGGGCCGCCGCCAATGACAATAATGTCATACAACGTTTTTCTTTCCTTCATCGCATCCCCTCCAAAATAATTTTCACTGTTTTAACTTTAAACATTACAGTAGTTGTCTACCTGTTTATTATTAACTATTGTAACAAACTCAAAAATGAAGCGCAATAAAACTATGTTGAAATAAACGGAGGTTATGTTTAACATAAATTTTGGAAGAAGATAAAATAGTTCATTTAAAAAGTTATTTGAACTTCAGTGTGGTATAATACTACTAAATAGCTCTGAGGAGGGATAAATTAATGAAAAAAAGAATACAAACTGCTTTGGATAAAGTGCGCCCTGCCTTGCAGGCTGACGGTGGGGATGTAGAACTTATTGATGTTGATGATAGTGGCGTTGTACAGGTTAAACTGACAGGTGCCTGTGGTGGCTGCCCGATGGCTCAGATGACGCTCAAACAAGGCATTGAACGCACACTGAAAAAGGAAGTTCCGGAGGTTAAGGAAGTAGTTGCTGTCTAAATAATATGAGTTTTAAAAATCCGGGCTAGCCCGGATTTTTAGCTTCCTGTAAGAAATTATATCCCTTTATTATTTAAAAATTAAGGAGCTAGTTCGGATATGGAAGCCTACCTTGACAATAGTGCCACAACAAAAGTTTTACCGCAAGTAACAGAAATAATGGCCAAAGTACATATTGAAGATTACGGCAATCCCTCTGCCCTACACCAAAAGGGAATTGAGGCGGAAAAATATCTTAACTATACTCGTGAAACCATTGCAGCCTTTTTGGGCGTAAAAGAAAAAGAAATAATTTTTACTTCCGGAGGGACAGAAGCGAATAATCTTGCCGTTAAGGGAGCCGCAAAGCGCAACCGGCGCCGCGGCACCCATCTGCTCACGACTAAAATCGAACATCCCTCGGTTCTGAACTGCTTTCAAAAACTCGCCGCAGAAGGCTTTGAGGTTACATATCTTACAGTCAATCGGGAAGGGATAATCGACCTTGAAGAGCTTAAGCATTCGTTAAGACCAGAAACACTGCTCGTAAGCATTATCCATGTTAATAATGAGGTGGGCAGTATTGAACCAGTTAAAGAAGCGGCGGCAATAATTAAAGAGTATAATGAAAAAATAATTTTTCATGTGGATGCGATCCAGTCCGTGGGGAGACTTACCATTAAGCCTGCTGAATGGGGAATTGATCTCCTTTCTATGAGTGCTCATAAACTTCACGGTCCCAAAGGGGCCGGAGCGCTATATGTCCGCAGTGGGGTCCTGCTTGAACCGCTCCTTGATGGGGGCGGGCAGGAAAGAGACCTGCGCCCGGGAACAGAGAATGTAGCGGCAATCGCTGGTTTTGGCAAGGCTGTCGAACTGGCCGCCCCAAATATTGATAGACAGCGCGAAACACTTTACTCCTTGAAGAAAAATTTCTACGCTGCTGTTAAAGAAAAGATAAAAGAGGTAAAAATAAACGGTCCTGAAGATGAAAAAGGCGCGCCACATATAATTAACCTTTCCTTTCCCGGCGTTAAAGGTGAAGTTCTCCTGCATGCACTGGAGGGAAAAGGGGTCTACGTCTCTACTGGTTCAGCCTGCCACTCCCGCCAAAGCACTCCAAGCCATGTATTACAGGCCCTCGGCCTTAAAAAACAGGAAATTGACTCAGCACTGCGTTTCAGCTTTTCAATCTTAAACGACGGGCAACAGATAGATTATGCAGTGAAAATATTAGCGGAAGCGGTTAACGAACTTAGTCGGTTTGGACACTAAAAACCTAGCAGCACTTATCTTGTAAAGGGTGATTGAAATGTCAGAACTCATTATGGTGCGCTATGGAGAAATTGCCCTTAAGGGGAAAAACAGGCACTTCTTTGAGAATGTGCTTATAAATAATATGCGTATCGCCCTGAAGGAAATTGAGGCCAAGAAGATCTATAAAACCCAGGGTAGGATCTTTGTAGAGGTTGCCGACAAGCACGAAAGTGAAAAGGCGATGAAGCTTTTACAGAAAGTGTTTGGCATCGTCTCCATAAGCCCCGTCGAGCGTACGCCTCTTGATCTGCAGCGCATGAAAGAAAAAGTGCTCGCCTATTTTCGTGCGTTTTATCGTCCGGGGATCTCCTTTAAAATAGAATCACGACGCGCCAATAAGGCTTTCCCCACCCGTTCTCCCGAAATTAACAGGGAAGTAGGCGGCTATATCCTGCAGAATATTGCTGATGCCAAAGTAGATGTTCATAACCCTGAGGTTAAAATAAATATTGAAGTGCGGGAGGATGAAGCCTATATCTACTCCGCCGCTTTTCCGGGATCCGGAGGGCTCCCTGTCAGTGTTACTGGGAAAGCGATCCTCTTGCTTTCCGGCGGAATTGACAGTCCTGTCGCTGCCTGGATGGGCATGAAGCGGGGGCTAAAAGTTGAGGCACTCCATTTCTACAGTTTTCCTTTTACAAGCGAAAGGGCGAAACAGAAAGTAATTGATCTCTGCCACGTTTTAAAAAACTATAATCATGGTCTTAAGCTGCATATTGCCCCTTTTACGGAAATTCAAAAACAGATCTACCAGAACTGCCCGCCTGCGCTGGGAATCACGATCATGAGACGGATGATGTTCCGCATCGCCCAAGCCCTGGCAAAAAAACAAAAAGCACTCTGCATCTTAACTGGAGAAAGTCTTGGCCAAGTTGCGAGCCAGACCCTCGAAAGCATGCACGTGATTAATGCAATCACCAATCTGCCGGTAATCAGACCGTTAGTAGGACTAGATAAAAGCGAAATTACCGCAATTTCAAAAAAAATTGGAACCTATGAGATCTCTATTCGGCCTTATGAAGATTGCTGTACAATCTTTGTACCCAAGCACCCGGAGACAAAACCAACAATAGAGCAGGCAGAAAAGGCCGAGGAAAACCTTGATATTCAAACCTTGGTCGACGCAAGTATCAGCGGGATGGAGACATTGAAGTTTTAAACAAAAGGGAAAATGCAAGCTCCCCGGTCGTGGTAATTCCAAGCAACCGGGGAGCTTTTTAAGGTTAGGATTAATTTTAAAACATATTTACTGGCGGGGTCCTACTCTTCCGGGGGCTTTAGCCCCGAGT
>JAAZDR010000098.1 GCA_012512705.1 Bacillota bacterium | reverse complement strand
GGCTACGGATTGTAACCCTGGCAGTAGCCCGAATAATAACCTGCAATTTATTATTAATTTAGCTTGTCTTTATTTGAAAATGACTCTAGAGGAAGTAATCAATGCCATAACTATAAACGCTGCACATGCTTTAGGAAAAGCTGATTCTGTGGGAAGTTTGGAAGAAGGGAAGAAGGCGGATATCGTTATTTTTGATGCTCCAAATTATCAGTATCTCCCTTACCGGTATGGCACAAACCTTGTAGAGAAAGTAATCAAGAATGGGAAACTAGTCGTTGGAGGTGAGATTAGTGTCTAAACTTGTGCAATGCGTCCCAAATTTCAGTGAAGGAAGAAGGGTAAAGGTTATTGAAGAGATAGTTGCCGTAATTAAAAGTGTCGAAGGTGTTAATCTCCTAGACTACTCGCGCGACGAAAGCCACAACCGCTGTGTTGTCACTTTTGTCGGCAATCCGGAAAGTGTTGCTGAAGCTGCCTTCCAAGCAGCAAAAAGAGCTGCTCAACTGATTGATATGTCCCGACACAAAGGGGAACATCCGCGTATAGGGGCAACAGATGTTATTCCTTTCATTCCAATCTCTGGCGTTACCATGGCTGATTGTATAGAATTGGCTAGGAGCCTTGGTAAACGTCTGGCCCATGAATTAGATATACCGGTTTACCTATTTGAAGAGGCAGCTACTAGGCCAGAACGCAAAGACCTCTCTCAGATCCGAAAGGGTCAGTATGAAGGCCTGCTGGAGTCAATTAAGGAGCCGGAAAGGAAACCTGATTTCGGATCAGCCAGGGTTCATCCCCAGGCTGGGGCCACTGCAGTTGGCGCTCGACCACCATTGATTGCTTTTAATATTAATTTAGGAACAAGTGATGTGAATATCGCAAAAAAAATAGCAAAAGCAATCCGCGGTAGCAGCGGTGGCTTCCCTAGTATTAAAGGGTTGGGGATCCTAATTGAAGAAACGAATAGCGCACAGGTAACAATAAATGTCTGTAACTATAAGCATGTTCCCTTGTTCAGGGTCTTTGAAATTGTGAGGCGAGAGGCGGCACGTTATGGTGTTATGGTAACAGGTAGTGAGATCGTCGGGCTGACGCCCGCAGAGGCATTGATAGATGTTGCTGAATTTTATTTACAATTAGAGGGTTTTGATAAAAATCAGGTTTTGGAGAATAGGATTAAAGGTTATTAGGAGCTTGGGCCGGTGATTATTTTTTAAAGATCAATATGTATTCATGCACCTTGTTTACGCGGAAGACATACGGATAACCCAATGGACGCAGGTTATTGTACTCACTCCTACGATCCCAGATAATGATATCATCAAGAGTGAAGCCAATTTTACGCATAAAGTTGCAGGTGTCAATATGGAAAGGATAAAAATTTGTTCCTTTACGGATATCCATGAGGATAATACAGCAATATCCGCCGTTTTTCAAAAGCTTATAAACAGCGGTGAATACTTTTTTCAATGCACCTAGAAATTCAGAGTAATCTTTAATCGCTCCCAGATCTTTTTTTAAATTGCTATAATGCCGTATATTTTTTTTATCAGCAGTTCTTTGCTGGTTTAATATATTCCAATACGGGGGAGAGGTGAGGACAAAATCTATCTCTTTTGTTATCAGCTCTGTTAGATTTTGTGCATCACCAGCAATGATCTGCGGTTCTGGACCTGTTGCGAACAGGTTAGCTTCTGAAAGCCTTTCCTGGGCTATTTTTATAAAGTCCTCGGAGAGTTCAACGCCGATACCCATTC
>JAAZDR010000097.1 GCA_012512705.1 Bacillota bacterium | reverse complement strand
GGTAGCGGGTATAATTGTTGCCCAGGTTCTGCAGAGAATGTCAGAAATAATTGAGCCAGGGATTACTACCGGTCAGCTCGATCGCGAGTCAGAGAGATTAATCCGTAAAAACGGCGCAGAACCTGCCTTTCTTGGTTACCATGGGTTTCCGGCTAGTATATGTACCTCAATTAATGAAGAAGTTGTCCATGGCATACCCGGCTTACGGCGTTTAAAAGAAGGAGATATAATCAGTATTGATGTTGGCGCAAAATTCAAAGGGTATTATGGTGATGCAGCGGCTACCTTTGCTGTCGGTGAAATAGATGAAAGAGTTCAAAAGCTAATTGATGTAACGCGAGAATCGCTACAGCGCGGCATCTCAATGGTTCGGGTCGGAGGCCACCTTACCGATATTTCTCACGCCATCCAGTCTTATGCAGAAAAACACGGTTTTTCTGTTGTAAGGAATTATGTTGGTCATGGTATTGGGAGTGCAATGCATGAAGAACCCCAGGTGCCAAATTTCGGTGCTCCAGGTCGAGGACCAAGGCTGGAAAATGGAATGGTTTTGGCTATTGAACCGATGATCAATGCCGGGACTTGGGAAGTAAAAACGCTTCTTGACCAGTGGACTGTGGTAACTAAGGATGGACAACTGTCCGCTCATTTTGAGCATACTGTGGCTATTATTGATGACACGCCGGAGATTTTAACTGTTTTGTAACTGTTTTTCAGGAGGATGAAATGGTAATACCATTAAAACCTGGTCAAGTTGTCCGTTCTCTGGCAGGAAGGGATAAGGGTAATTTTTATCTGGTCATTGATGTTGATGGTGATTATGCTTTAGTAGTTGACGGTGATAAGCGTCTAATAATGAAACCAAAAAAGAAGAATTGTAAACACTTACAATTGTTTAATTATGTCGATAACGAATTAGTAGAAGCTTTAAAACAGAACAGAGTGGAAAATGCCTTGGTCAGAAAAATACTGCGCAGCTGGCGTGAGAAAAGATCCTGAAAGGGAGGTTTGGTAAGGGCATGTCGAAAAAGAAAGATGTTATTGAGATGGAGGGAACAGTTATTGAACCTCTACCAAATGCAATGTTTAGGGTAGAGTTAAAAAACGGCATGAAAGTGTTGGCTCATGTTTCTGGGAAAATGCGCATGCACTATATACGTATTCTGGCTGGCGATAGGGTATTGGTTGAGCTATCACCATATGATCTTACTCGTGGACGGATCACTTACCGTTATAAGTAGGCAATAAAAGAAGGAGGCACGAATTAATGAAGGTACGTCCTTCGGTTAAGCCAATTTGTGAAAAATGTAAGGTAATTCGCCGTAAGGGGAAGGTAATGGTAATTTGTGAAAACCCCAAGCATAAACAGAGACAGGGATAATAGTAGAAAAGTATACAATTGGAAAAATGGGGAATTATAGACTATGTTGGCCTTTTTTATTTTGAGGAGGTGTATTAGGCACAATGGCTCGTATTGCGGGTGTTGATTTGCCGCGAGATAAACGCGTGGAAATCGCATTAACTTATATATATGGAATCGGACGCAGCCGCGCTAAAGAGATTTTAAAAAATACCGGAGTGGACTTTAATACAAGAGTACGTGATCTTACAGAGGACGAATTAAATAAGCTGCGTGAAAATATAAGCCGTAATTATACAGTGGAAGGCGACCTGCGCCGAGAGGTATCCATGAATATTAAGAGGCTTATGGAGATCGGTTGCTATAGGGGTATAAGGCATCGTCGAGGGTTACCAGTGCGAGGACAGACGACGAAGAACAATGCACGTACTCGCAAAGGACCGCGGAAAACTGTTGGCGCTCGCCGTAGTAAGTAAAAGTTAACAATTTGGGAAAGGAGGAAATAAAAGGATGGCCAAAAGAAAGACGACCAGGCCGCGACGCAGGGATCGTAAAAATATTGAACACGGTATCGCACATATTAAATCAACTTTTAATAATACACTGGTCTGTATTACTGACCTGCAGGGAAATGCCCTCTCTTGGTCAAGTACCGGCAATGTCGGATTTAAGGGCTCTAGAAAATCAACTCCCTTTGCTGCTCAGATGGCTGCAGAGACAGCAGCTAAAGCAGCTATGGAACATGGATTAAGACAGGTAGAGGTGTATGTAAAAGGACCAGGAGCAGGAAGGGAAGCTGCTATACGTGCACTGCAGGCTGCTGGTCTTGAAGTAAACCTGATCAAAGATGTTACACCCATTCCGTATAACGGATGTCGTCCACCAAAGAGACGCCGGGTATAACTATTTTTAAATAATAGCAAGTTTTTTTGTCCAATTTAAATAATCAGTCAACTCAGGAGGTGTTAATCCTTTAATGGCGCGTTACAGAGGATCAGTTTGCCGTCTCTGCCGACGGGAGGGAATAAAGCTATTTTTAAAAGGCGATCGTTGTTACACAGATAAATGTGCAGTAGCCCGTCGTGCATATCCGCCTGGAGAGCATGGACAAAGTCGTCGTAAGGTTTCTGAATATGGATTACAGCTTAGAGAAAAGCAGAAAGCAAGACGTATATATGGTATTTTAGAGAGACAATTTCGCAGGTACTTTCGGGAAGCGGAACGCCGTAAAGGGGTTACTGGTGAAAACCTGTTGCAACTGTTGGAAAGCCGCCTCGATAATATCGTCTATCGCCTCGGTTTTGCGCGTTCCCGCGCTGAAGCGCGTCAGCTTGTAAAACATGGTCATTTTACAGTGAACGGGCGCAAAGTTGATATTCCGAGTTACTTGTGTAAACAGGGTGATACCATTAGTGTTAAAGAAAAAAGCAGAGGGTGTGCGGTGTTTAAGGAGATTGTTGAAAATGGAGGAGGACAAGTCATCCCCGAATGGCTTGAAGTCGATCGTGAAGCTTTGAGTGGCAGAGTAGTTCGGATACCTTCTCGTGACGAGATCGACGTTCCTATTTCTGAGCACTTAATTGTTGAACTTTATTCCCGCTAATTTTGGGTGATAGTCTACTACTCTCGGGGAGCAAAAATGCCTAAGGAGGGTTAAGGCATGATTGAAATAGAAAAACCAAAAATTGAGCTGACAGAAGAAAGTGAGGATGGCACATATGGCCGTTTTGTAATTGAGCCGCTGGAGCGGGGTTATGGCATAACATTAGGTAATGCACTGCGCCGCATCCTTCTTTCTTCTCTTCCCGGAGCGGCTGTCACCAGTGTCAAGATTGATGGTGTTCTGCATGAATTTTCTACTCTACAGGGTGTGTTGGAAGATACTACAGAGATAATTCTTAACTTAAAAAAACTTTCAATGAAAATTTATGGGGATGAGCCTCAGATACTCGTTGTTGACTGCACTGGACCAGGTATTGTTAGGGCCGGTGATATCAAGGCACCTGCAGAAGTAGAGATTCTTAACCCTGAAATGGTGATCGCCACCTTGGAGGAGGATGGTAGGCTATATATGGAAATGACCGTTGATAATGGTCGAGGCTACCGTCCAGCAGAAAGAAATAAGCAGCCGAATCAGCCAATTGGAACGATCCCGGTTGATTCCCTTTTTACTCCGATCCGCAAGGTCAATTATAATGTGGAAAATACCCGTGTTGGGCAGATCACTGATTATGACAAACTAACTCTTGAAGTGTGGACAGACGGCAGTATTAAACCGGATGAAGCAGTTAGTCTTGGTGCTAAGATATTAAGCAAGCATTTAAGTTTGTTCATTAACTTGACGGAAAAAGTTGATGAAGTGAAGATCACCTCGGACAAAGAAGAAGACGATCAAGAGAAGGTACTGGAGATGACTATTGAAGAATTAGATCTATCTGTCCGTTCCTTCAATTGTTTAAAACGTGCAGGGATAAATACTGTCGGCGAGCTAACACAGAAGACTGAAGCTGAAATGATGAAAGTGCGGAATCTTGGCAAAAAGTCTTTGGAAGAAGTAGTGCAAAAACTAGCGGGATTAGGTCTTAGTCTGCGGAATGAGAATGAATAAATATCTTTATCTTGGAGGAGGATATTATGCCTTACCGGAAATTTGGGCGGGAAAGCGGCCCTAGGAGAGCTCTGCTGCGTAATTTGGTGACGTCGCTCTTTGCTACGGGGAAAATTGAAACGACAGAGAGCAAAGCAAAGGCAATCCGCCCTATTGCTGAAAAACTTATTACACTTGCCAAGCGGGGTGACCTTCATGCCCGTCGTCAGGCATTGGCATATATGTTTGATGAAGATGCAGTAACCAATTTATTTGAAAAGATAGGTCCCCGTTTTTTGGATCGCCCAGGCGGTTACACACGTATCATTAATAAGGGACCGCGTCGTGGCGATGGAGCCCCGATGGTAATTTTAGAGCTAATTTCATAACTACAAAGTGAAGAGTCTGGGGAGAATACATTGAGTTCCCAATTGATTACAGTTAAAGGCTTAAAATTTGTTTATGAACAGGATGACCGGGAGCCGGTAACTGCCCTTCAAAATATAAATATGGAGATTAATTCTGGGGAACATGTAGCAATTATCGGGCCGAACGGTTCAGGTAAATCGACTCTTATAAAACATTTTAATGGCCTGCTAGTGCCTACTGCTGGGGAGGTAATTGTTGACGGTCTTTCGACAAAAGTTGGGGAAAACTGTTGGCATATCCGACAAATTTGTGGAATGGTTTTTCAGAATCCCGACAACCAGATTGTAGCGACAACAGTTGAGGAAGATGTGGCTTTTGGTTTGGAAAATCTTGCAGTTCCATCCTCGGAAATTCGTAACCGTGTGCAAGAGGCACTAGCCATGGTAGGCATGAAGGGTTACCAACGCCATGCCCCTCATCTTCTTTCAGGGGGGCAAAAGCAGCGTGTAGCTATAGCTGGTATTTTAGCCATGCGGCCACGCTGCCTTTTGCTTGACGAGCCGACTGCAATGCTTGATCCGCGCGGGAAGCAAGAGGTGAATCAGATCATTAAGAGACTAAACCAAGAGGAGAAAATTACAGTCGTCCGTGTTACCCATTTTATGGAGGAAGCAGCCATGGCTGACAGAATAATTGTCCTTAATCAAGGTGAGGTGGCCTTACAGGGCCCTCCACAACAGGTATTTTCTGACTCCCGTCGGCTGCGGGAGCTAGGCTTAGAGAACCCGCCGATTGCCGAACTGGCCTGCCAACTGCGTGAAGCTGGTTTAAATGTGCCAACCGATATCTTAACTGTAGATGAGCTGGTGAATTACTTATGCTCATAGAGACAAAAAATTTAACACATATCTATATGCCGGGGACACAATTTCAAGTCGAAGCTCTTAAGAATGTCAATATAAGGATTGAACCCGGGGAATTCGTCGGTATTATCGGTGAGACGGGATCAGGTAAATCAACCCTTATACAGCATCTAAACGGTCTTTTAACTCCGACAAACGGAAGCATTCTTATTGACGGAAAAGAGTTGGAAAGAAGCTCTGCTAACCTACGTCGACTACGGCAGAGGGTTGGCCTGCTTTTCCAATTTCCGGAACATCAGCTTTTTGAAGAGACTGTTTATAATGATGTTGCCTTTGGGCCAAAAAATATGGGTTTGTCTGAAGAGGAAATTGCCATACGTGTACGAGAGGCGCTGTCACTGGTAGATATGGATTTTGAACAGTTCAAAGATCGATCTCCTTTTGAACTCAGCGGAGGACAGATGAGGCGTGTAGCAATTGCCGGTGTGATGGCCATGGAGCCAGAAGTGCTTATTTTGGACGAACCGACTGCAGGCCTAGATCCTGAAGGAAGACGGGTGATTCTCGAACAAATCAAAAAAATTCACCATCAAAAAAAGCTTAGCGTAATTCTGGTCTCGCATAGCATGGAAGATGTTTCCCGGTTGGCGGATCGCCTTTACGTTATCCATCAGGGGAGAATTGTTCTTTCTAGAACACCAGCGGAGGTTTTTAGCGAGCGCTCACGTTTGGAGGGTTACGGACTTGCCCTACCGCCAATAGCGGAGTTAATGCAGAAGCTAAAAGAGAAAGGCAAAGCAGTACGAACAAATATATTTACAATAACTGAGGCACGACGTGAGCTCCTTTCTTTGCAGGAAAGGAGGAAAGGGGATGTCTAGAAGCATTACCTTTGGCCATTATATACCGGGGGATTCTTTTTTACATCAGCTTGATCCAAGGATAAAACTGATCATCCTGATATTATCGATAGCTGCCCTTTTCTTAGTAGAGCATTTGATAGGGTTCATTATTATTGGCGGCTTTCTATTTTTTTTTCTGATTACTTCAGGCACACCTCTTCGTTATTTCCTAAGAGGTGTGCGTCCAATTCTTTTAATTATTCTTTTTACGGTTGTTTTGCATATTTTTTTCACTAAGGGAGGCGAGGTCCTTTTTCGTCTGGGGCCAGTAACGATAGAATCAGATGGTGTTTATCTAGCAAGTTTTATGGCCATACGCTTGATTCTACTAGTGCTGATGACAACTTTGATAACCTTAACAACATCGCCGCTTGCCCTTACCGACGGGGTCGAGTACCTTTTACGTCCGTTTCGCCGTCTAGGTGTTCCGGCGCATGATATGGCGATGATGATGACAATAGCTTTGCGTTTTATTCCGACTTTAATGGAAGAAAGCGAAAAAATTATGAAAGCGCAGATGGCTCGTGGGGCTGATTTTTCCAGCGGTAATATTATCCGCAAGGCAAAAAGCCTCGTTCCCATATTAGTGCCTCTTTTTGTTAGTGCTTTTCGACGCGCTGACGAACTTGCTGTGGCTATGGAGGCGCGCTGCTACCGTGGCGGAGAAAACAGGACACGTATGCGCGAGCTACATGTTCGATGGGTGGATGTCGTCAGTTTGTTTGTTGTCCTCATGCTCATGTGCTTATTAATCTACGTCCGGATTAGCTAAATTACGGGGTGGCATTGATGGCAACTAATAATTATAAGTTTATCCTTGCTTATGAAGGAACGAATTATCATGGTTTTCAGATTCAAAACAATGCGCTAACAATACAGGAACTACTGGAAAATGCATTACAAAAAATCTACAAGCAGCATATACGCGTCCATCCGGCAGGGCGTACAGATAGAGGTGTTCATGCCCGCGGACAGGTAGTTAATTTTAAAGCTCCCGATTATGTTCCCGTAAACAATTTGCCGGCGGCACTTAATTCTATATTGCCGGCGGATATTATTGTTTATAATGCCTCTCTAGTTCCTGATTCATTTCATGCTCGTTTTAATGCGAAAGGCAAGTGCTATATATACCGGCTCGATTTGGGAGCGTATCCGGATCTATTTTGGCGGAGGTTCGCTTGGCATATCCCTGTCAAACTGGATTTGGAACAGATGAAGGAAGCAGCCATATATATGATTGGCAGACGAGATTTTGCCTCATTTCAGGCAGCCGGTTCTTCTACTAAAGATACTGTACGGGAGCTTTACGAGCTAAGTTTTTCCAGCAATAATCAAATACTCTCACTTACCTTTAAAGCAGATGGTTTTCTTTATAAGATGGTGCGTAATATTACTGGAACATTAGTAGATGTCGGTCGTGGCAGGATACAACTATCAGCCATTCCCGCACTTTTAGAAAAAAAGGATCGTCGATATGCGGGACTAACGGCGCCTGCTCATGGTTTATGTCTGGAAAATGTATATTATAATCCCATGTAGCTTGACAGTCCTGGCGATTTTATATAATATTAACTTTGTGGTAGATTGAAAAGCCCCGTTATCGAAAGACATTCGCTTTGGATATTTTCTATAGAGTTAAGCAAGGAGGGATAGTGATGCGTGTAACATATATGGCCCGTCCGGAAGACGTAGAGCACAAGTGGTATGTTGTCGATGCCACGAATAAGACCCTGGGCCGTCTGGCAACAACAGTGGCCAGTTTGCTTAAGGGTAAACATAAACCAATTTACACCCCGCATGTTGATGTAGGCGATTTTGTGATTGTGATTAATGCTGATAAAGTAGTTCTTACCGGTAAAAAAAAGCAACAGAAAAAGTATTACCGCCATTCTGGTTATGCAGGTGGATTGAAGCAGATAAGTTATGAAAAACTGATGGCAGAAAAACCGGAACGTGCTGTTTATTTAGCTGTTAAGGGTATGCTCCCCCGTAATCGGCTGGGCATGAAGATGCTGAAAAAATTACGCGTTTACAAAGGTGCGCAGCACCCGCATGAGGCACAACAGCCAGTAGTATGGGTAAAAGAGGGGTAAAGAAAGGAGGAGTAGGCAAATGGCCCAGTTGC
>JAAZDR010000096.1 GCA_012512705.1 Bacillota bacterium | reverse complement strand
CCGTACACCTGTCCTCCGGATTACCTGAAAAAAGTGATCAATATTATTGAAGAAACAGGCGCTTCAGCGCAGATTCACCTCGCAGAAACGAGGGAAGAGGTGGAGCGCTGCTATAAAGAGTACGGCGTGAGCCCAGTTTCTTTTTTGCAGAAAATAGGTCTCCTTAAATATGATCTCCTTGCTGCCCACTGTGTTCACTTAAATGATGAGGATATTGATATACTTGCAGAAAACAATATTGCTGTGGCACATAACCCGGGGAGCAACCTCAAGCTTGGAAGCGGTATTGCTCCGCTGCCAGCGCTCCTGGAGAAAGGGGTTACCGTGGCCTTGGGAACTGATGGGGCAGCCAGTAACAATAACCTTGACATGTTAGAGGAAACAAGACTTGCGGCCCTTTTACATAAAGGATACGCTGAGGATCCGACGCTTATATCCGCTCCTGAAGCTCTAGCCCTGTCTACACGCAATGGTGGGAAAGCATTAGGCTGTGCAAATCAGATCGGAATAATCAAGGAGGGCTACAAAGCAGATCTCCTTCTCTTTGAGCTGAACCGCCCCCACCTTTGTCCGCCTCATGATCTAATCGCTCACTTTGTCTATGCTGCTCAACCGAGCGATATTAAGACAGTGTTCGTTGACGGTGAAATAGTAGTTGACAAAGGACAGGCGCTGAAGATCGATGAAGAAAGGGTAATCTATGAAGTTCAAAAAAGGGCACTTGCTCTTGTAAGTTAGCAACTTTTTAGGAGGATGAGCTTTTTGCATATTTTACTAACTAATGACGACGGTGTTTATGCTGAAGGGATTCAGGCACTTGCAATAGGTTTGGTTAAAGCTGATATTCAAATCTCAATCGTTGCTCCGGATCACGAACGGAGCGCCGTCGGCCATGCTATTACTATGCATAGACCGCTGCGTGCGGAAAAGGTCAAATTTTTACACAACCCTGATCTTACCGGGATTGCTGTAAACGGCACCCCTGCTGATTGCGTAAAGCTGGCCGTGGATATCCTGCTGCCGGAAAACCCACAGCTGGTAATCTCCGGCATCAACAGGGGATATAACCTTGGCAACGATGTTCTCTATTCAGGAACAGTTTCTGCGGCGATGGAAGCCTGCCTTCTCGGCATACCGGCGATCGCCGTATCGTTAGCAGATTCTGTAAATCCCGATTTTGAGCCAGCAGCGACATTTATTGCTGATTTTATCCCACTTGTTGCACAGCAAGACATTTTTCAATCAGCTCTTTTGAATATCAATATTCCCGGAGTTAAGCCTGAAGAGATCAAGGGGGTCAGAATAACTAAACTAGGTTCGCGTCTCTACCGCAATCCTTTTCAGAAACGTACTGATCCGCGAGGACGCAGCTATTACTGGTTGGCAGGGGAGCTAATTGATGCCGAAGAAAAAGAAGGCACTGATGTCCATGCAGTTAAGAATAATTATATTTCAATTACACCAGTACACTTTGATCTCACTGACTACCAGATGATCGAGAGGATGGCTGACTGGCCTTCACTAATAAAGCGGGGTGAAAATGTTGAGCGGCGCTAAAGAGTTTCAATCCTTGCTTGCTACCCTAAAAGTTACGGACAAACAGGATGCTTATCGCATAGTTGATTTTCTTAACCGTACCCTTAAAGATCGAAATTGAATTTGTTTGCTTGGAACAGTTAGTCCCTGAAAATGATCTTTTAAGAAAGGAAATTGG
>JAAZDR010000095.1 GCA_012512705.1 Bacillota bacterium | reverse complement strand
TCGTTTATTACAGGTGATATTTTTAACCTTTACGTCTGCTTTGAAGTTATGCTTCTTGCCTCTTACGTGTTGCTTTCTTTAGGAGGAAGCCCTGTTCAGTTAAGGGAAAGTATTAAATACATTGTGATTAATGTACTTTCTTCAACTTTTTTCCTTTTAGGAATAGCTTATCTCTACGGAGTTCTTGGCACCTTAAACTTAGCTCATCTTTCCGCTCGGGTGGCAGAAGCAGGACAAACGGGCTTGATGATCACCATTGCCGTGCTCTTTCTAATTGTCTTTGGTATTAAAGCTGCTCTTTTCCTATTTTTCTGGCTGCCGGGAGCTTACAGTGCCCCACCGGCGGCTGTATCGGCTATTTTTGCCGCACTTTTGACCAAGGTTGGCATTTATGCAATTTTTCGCATGTATACTCTCATTTTTTACCACCAGCCACAAATCACCCATACACTTATTGCCGTCATGGCGGCCTTGACTATGCTTTTAGGAGGAATAGGGGCAGTTGGCCAATGGAATATTCGTAAAATTTTGGGCTATAATGTGATCATCGGTGTGGGCTTTGTTTTTTCAGGGTTGGCGATTTACACCTCTTCAGCGCTGGCAGGTTCTATTTACTATGTGATCCATGATATGGTCACCAAAGCACTTTTGTTCTTATTAGGCGGAACCGTGATCAGCATCGTGGGCACAGCCAAATTAAAAGAAATCAGCGGGCTCATCCACAATCATCCTTCCTTAGGTTGGATGTTCCTCATCACCACCTTAGCCTTAACCGGAGTCCCTCCGTTAAGCGGATTTATTGGTAAAGTTTTGATCATCAAAGAAGGTCTAAGAAAAGCTGTTCTCCAGCCCGGTTTTTATTGGCTGGCAGGGATTAATTTATTATCAAGCTTGATGATCCTTTACTCTTTATCCAAAATCTTTATAAACGGTTTCTGGGGAGAAACCCAACTGAGTAAAGAAATGGAAAAAAGGACTACGAAAGGATTGTTGTTTCCCTGTGTCCTTTTGACGGCTGTATGTATTTTCCTAGGGCTGGGAGCAGAATATCTCTATCCTTATGTGGAGTTGGCTTCTCAAACCATCATGGAGCCGAAGATGTACATTCAAGCTGTACTAGGCGAGGTGTTTTAATTGTTCCGGCAACTTGTAGTAAATATATTAATCGCTTATTTGTGGACCCTGCTCATGGGTGAATGGAATTGGACAATATTCTCCGTCGGTTACCTTATCGGCTCGGCTGTAGTATTTGCTCTTCGGCACTTTTTCCCTCAGCCCTACTATCTCAAAAAAGTCTGGGCAATAATTAGATTTATCTATGTCTTAATCAGAGAAATATTAACATCGGGCATTTTTGTTATGGGACAGGTCATCAGGCCCCAACCAACTTTTATGCCGGGAATTTTCTCGATAAAAAGCAAACTGCAAGGCAACATAGAAATTACCATCATTTCTTTAATGATCACTTTAACACCGGGATCCACAGTGATGGAATATTCGCCGGATGAGAACATTCTTTACATCCATGCTATGGATTTATCTGATGAAAAGAGGATGATGCTTAAATCAATTCACCGTTTTGAAAATGCCATTATGGGGGTTACACGTGATGTTTAGAATGCTTTTAATCTTTTCGACTGTAATTTTATCT
>JAAZDR010000094.1 GCA_012512705.1 Bacillota bacterium | reverse complement strand
CTTTTGGATGCGGCATATTTTATCTGGAAATATATCGGGCCGGCGCGGCCGCTGAACTCTCATTATTGCAATTGGAAGTAGAATCCTTGGAAAGGCGTATAGAAACAATTAGGGATCTGGAAAGGGAGCTTTCTGAAATTAAGGCAGTCAAGGAACTGGAGGAAAAGCTTTTTGCGGAAAGACATTACTGGTCTAATTACCTACAGGAAATCGATCATGTGGCGTTGGGAATGGTTTCACTTTTACGAGTAGAAGCCCCGGACAGCGCAACAATATTTATTTTTGGTGAAGGAGAGGGGATGGAGGCAATCGCCGCCTTTGCGGAGAGGATTTCCGGGCTGAAGTTTATTAATAAAGCAGAACTTGTTTCAGTTAAACGCCTGGAACAGGGACGCTACTCTTTTCAAGTTATAGGCGAAATTGTAGATAAAGGAGAGCCGGTTGAAGATGGCGAAGCTTAATCAACAATTATCTAGGCGAGAAAAAATATTGTTAACGATCGCTTTTGTAGGAATTATCACAGCTATTTTTTGGCATTCATATCTGGGATCGGCCCTCAGCAGCTATCATGAGATTAGAAAGCAGAAGGGGGAGCTTTGTCAGCGCCTGGCAGATGCCCAAGAATACCTACAGCGAAAAGAGGTGGTAGAGGAAGAATTTGCTTCCCTACGATTAGAGACAGAGAAACCAGCGATTTTGTTGCCTGGAGAACTGCCGCTTGCTATGGGGGAACTGCAGCTGCTTCTTGAGGAGACGGCGGTTTCCTTGGAGACCCTTAATATAGGCACTTATCAAGAATTGGAAGCTTTTAAGGTGCTTTCTTTGTTCCTGCAGGTTAGCGGTAAGCCGGAAGAGCTCCATGAGCTAGTAACAAAGCTGGAAGATTTTCCTCATCTGCTTTTAATAGAGGGAGTTAGCTGGCAAAGATTAAACCATGACCTGCAGGAAAGGCAGTTAGAGATTAAAGCCCAGTTAGTAATGAGCAGGTAGACTGTGAGGCGATAAGTGTGCATAATCCCCAGTCTGGGGTATCCCTTATGGAGCTTTTAGTGGTAATGTTCTTGCTTTCATTAATCTTGCTAATTGCAGGGATGCCTTTGATTAATCTGGTTACCGGCAGTAAGTTGCAAGCGACGGCTAGAGAGCTTGCTTCCAATATGCGCCTAGCCCAGAGGGAAGCGATTTCCAGGGGATTAGCTTGCTGGATTCGTTTTTATGAGTCAGGTAATTACCGTCTCAGTATACCCGATGATAAAGGAGAGTATATACACAAGCTGGTTCAGCTCCCGAACGGCATTACCGTTCATCGTAATCTGCCAACAGATCTCTATTTTTTACCAACAGGAGCACCGAGTATGGGTGGAACAGTTATTTTGGAAAGTGAGCAGGGGGAGAAGCTTTATGTTATTTTGACTCCGGCTACCGGCAGAGTGCGCGTATCAGAAGAGCCTCCTGAATGGGATTAATAGGGGGATAATAGCGATGAATATAAAAAATATTATACTTATAGGGTTCATGGGCACTGGGAAGACAAAGGTTGGCAAGCTTTTGGCCAAGAGATTAGGCCGTAAATTTTATGATTCTGACAAACTTATTGAAGAGCGTGAGGGGAAAAAGATCTCCCTTATTTTTCAGGAGAAAGGGGAAGCTTATTTTCGCTGGCTTGAAACGCAGGTGATCGCAGAACTCTCTTCTATACCCGAGGGAACAGCAGTGATCGCTACTGGTGGAGGGGTAGTGCTTAATGAAACTAATCTTGGGTATCTTCGCCAGCATGGAGTAATTATTGCCCTTATGGCATCACCAGAAGAAATTTTGCAGCGCGTCTCTGCTGATAAAAATCGCCCACTGTTACAAGTCGATGATCCGCTTGGAGAGATCAAGAGGTTGCTTGCCGAGCGAAGCCCCCTTTATGCAAAAGCCGACCTATCGGTCGATACGGATCGAATTACTCCTCCGGAGGTTGTGGATAAAATAATCACCCTCTTGGGCCATTAAAAACGCTGACAAAAAGGCGACTATATATTTTTGTCCTTTGAGGAAAAAATATAATAGAGTATTTTTAATTAGGGAAGGATTTACCTGGCAAAAAGTTGAATTGATATACTTAAAGTTTTGTAGTCAGGGAAAGGTGTGAGATCGAGGGCAATGAATATCCTTGTTATCCACGGGCCTAATTTAAACCTTTTAGGAACTCGTGAGCCGGATGTTTATGGAGTTGTTAGCCTAGAACAGATAAATCAGTCTCTGCGCGAGTATGCTGCCAAGCGTGGTTTTTCAATAG
>JAAZDR010000093.1 GCA_012512705.1 Bacillota bacterium | reverse complement strand
ATATAACAGAAACCCATCCGGTTATCGGCTATCGTG
The DNA here is from genome assembly GCA_012512705.1 of Bacillota bacterium. Lineage (GTDB taxonomy): Bacteria > Bacillota > Dethiobacteria > DTU022 > JAAZDR01 > JAAZDR01. Next base: position 5,987 of record JAAZDR010000093.1, on the reverse strand, counting down.
TGCGCAAGGCAAAGGATAATGGGGCAAAAATAATTGTTGTGGACTCGTGTTTTATCGGGCTCGCTGAGAGCGCTGATGTTTATCTGTCGCTCAAACCTGGGACAAATATCGCCCTTTTGAACGGTCTTCTCCACGTTATTATCGAACAAGGGCTGGTAGACGAAGCCTTTATTAGGGAGCGTACAGAAGGCTTTGAAGAGGTCAAGCAGGTTGTTGCTAGATACAATCCTGAATACGTGGCCGGGATTACGGGGATAGATGCAGAAGACATACGCCAGGCAGCCCGCCTTTATGCTGGAGCGGAGAAGGCCTCTATCCTCTATACTATGGGAATAACGCAGTGCACAAGCAGCACTGATACTGTGCTAGCGATCGCTAATCTGGCCATGGCCACTGGAAATGTTGGCAGAGCCTTCGCGGGCGTGAACCCTTTGCACGGACAGAACAATGTCCAGGGAGCATGCGATATGGGAGCGCTGCCAAATGTGTTTACGGGCTATCAGGAGATAACAGAGGCGAAAATACGGGAGAAATTCTCTAACGCCTGGGGTGTAGAGTTGAATGAACAGCCGGGTCTTACAGCTCCCGAGATCTTTGAGGCAGCAGCCAAAGAGCAGATTCGTGCTCTCTATATTATGGGTGAAAACCCTGTCTTGAGTGATCCCCATAACGAGCATCTCCTAGAGGCGTTAAAGAATTTAGAATTCCTTGTGGTCCAGGATCTATTCCTGACAGAGACAGCACAGTATGCTGATGTAGTTCTGCCGGCAGCTTCTTTTGCAGAAAAAGAGGGAACCTTTACGAATACCGAGCGGCGCGTGCAGAGAATTAGGCAGGCGGTTACACCGCGGGGCTGCAGCCGTCCTGATTGGCAGATCCTTCTAGATCTTGCCAAGAGACTGGGGTTTGATTGGAACTATAGCGGGCCGGAAGCGATTATGGAAGAGATCGCTTCTTTAACGCCGAGCTATGCTGGGATTAGTTATGCGCGGCTGGAAGAAGGAGGTCTGCAGTGGCCCTGCCCTGATACCAGCCATCCGGGCACCAAATTCCTGCATGAAGGACAGTTTGCCTGTGGCAAGGGGGTTTTTATCCCTGTAGAGCATAAAGAGCTGGCTGAACAGCCGGATAAGGAGTTCCCTTTTCTACTTGCCAATGGGCGCAATATTTTCCACTATCATACAGGAACGATGAGCCGGCGCGTAGAAGGATTGGATATGCATTGTCCCGAGGATCTGGTGCAGATCAACCCGGTCGATGCCGGCAAACTGGAGCTTAAAGACGGGGATGAGGTTAGGGTGACCTCGCGGCACGGCTCGGTCCGCACAAAAGTCCAGCTAACTGAAATCGTACCTGAGGGAGTAGCGGTTATGACTTTTCACCACAGGAAAGCAGCAGTAACCACTTTGACAAACAACACACTCGTTTCCAATTCAAAGCTCCCCGGGCTAAAAGCTTGTGCTATACGCATCCAGAAGGTGCTGTAGTCGGGTCTAGAATATGTAAGCTAGGAGGAATGATTATGTCAAAGTTAAAAGCATTGGTCATCGATGATATTCATCCGGACGGGGCGGAGAAACTTAAAAAGTTTTTTGAGGTTACGAAGCTTCCCGCTTTGAATACAGAAGAGCTTGCGGAAGCTATCGAACCTTATCATCTTTTAATGATGCGCGTCTCTGCTTTTGTTGGTGAAAAAGTGCTCGCTAAAGCTAAAAATTTAAAGGTTATCGCCTCTAGCACCGCTGGACTCAGCCATGTGGATCTAGAACTCTGTCGCCAGAAAAATATTACTGTAGTAAATGCTCCAGGGGGAAATGTGGATTCCGTAGTGGAACTGACGATTGGCAGAATGATTGATCTGGCCAGATCAGTCCCTCAGGCAAACTATGATGTTAAAAACGGCACCTGGGATCGTTTCCGTTATACAGGGATGGAGCTTGCTGGTAAAAAGCTCGGCGTTGTTGCTTTTGGTAAAATTGGCCGCCGGGTCGCTGAAATTGCTCGCTTTATGGGGATGGAGATCCTTGCCTTTGACCCTTACGTTTCCGAAGAAGAGGGGAAGAAGGCAGGGGCGAAGATGGTCTCTTTAAAAGAGCTTTTGCGCGAAAGTGATATTATAACGGTTCACGCTCCCCTAACTCCGGATACAAAGGATCTTATTGATAGGGAAGAGCTGGCGATGATGAAAGACGGAGCTTTGCTTTTAAATATGGGGCGTGGGGGCGTAGTAAATGAAGACGCCTTATATGAGGCGTTAAAATCCGGAAAACTCGGTGCAGCAGGTTTTGATGTTATGGTTGAAGAGCCATGCCTTGAGTCCCCGCTTTATGAGCTCGATAATTTTATTATCACGCCTCATATTGGAGGACAGACCCCAGAAGCGCTTAGGAGGATGGCCCTAATCGCAGCTGATAAGGCGATCGAGGCATTTGGTTTCAAGGAAGACTGATAAATCCTCTATACGCATTTCTGCGGTTGTTAAGGACGAACACTGGTTAAATCCTATCAAAAAATAAAAAATCCCCGAGGGAGATTGGGTTGTCTTCTCCTCCGGGGATTTTTATTTTTGGTAACTGAATACTGCTAAGAGCGTTTATCCCAGGCTGCCCCGGATCTTACCTTGCCGCACTAGGCAGTCCTGAATTAGCGACTGTTCCTCCTCGGTGTTTTCGTTGCTGCCTCCCTGAAGAATGTGTTTTAGGAGCGGCTTAATAGTTTCTGAAAGCACGTGGTATAAGTGGTCCGATTCTTCCTTTGGCCCACAGGTGATTTCCAGCTCTTCCTCGATCCCTTTTACATCCTCCTCAAGCTCTGAAATTACCGCTGAAGGCAAAAAGTTGCTCGAAGATGAAAGATTGACGAACCGGGCGGCGAAGGCGAGGTCGCTTTTTAGAGAAGGGTAAAAATAAAGGAGTTCTGGCAGGTATTCTTTTCCGAAGCGCTGGCGCAGCTCTTTTAAAGCACGTCCTGTGCCGACAATTTCCGGCGGGCAGCCGATGGAGTACATCGCTCCCGTGTAGGTAATCGCCCGCGGCAGCGATACTTTAATATTCGTATTAAAGCTGGTCAGGGAGTCAATGAGGCCGGGGTCTTTAAGTAAGGGAACAAGACGGTCCGGCCTTGCGACATCACGGGCATAGCCGACAGAGCTATAGCGAGTGAGACGGTCTCTTTGCTGTGGGATGATATCAGCCAGCGGACAGATAACATCAATCACCTGTAAAAATGTTTGCAGGTAGTGCTTTACAAATATGCCGGTAAAGGTATAGATATCCTGTATTTCAGTCTTAGTAAATTGCCGAGGTTTAGTCTTGGGTAATTTTTCTTTAAGTTTTTGGACTATGAACCTTGTTTTTCCCGGCCCGTGATCATAGCGCAGCGCAGATTGGATGGTGATCGTTTTTACGCCGGCATAAGTTTTTAAGGCGTCAGACAGGTTTTCAGCAGTAATATGTCCGCGAAAAGGTAGAGAACCAGCCCCGAGAATAGGGGCGATTTCTGCCTCATACTTTTCCCCGATGTCGTATGCTTTAGCTATGGCAGTAACGCTTGCTAGGGCTGCAGCAGGCATCCCGTACGAAAGGGCAGGATCAGAGCGTCCGATCATAAAACGCAGGCGTCGTATTGATGCCCCCTGTTTGCGTGCCTCTTCGATATACTTCGGGAAGATAGAGTCTAACTGCAACAGCTCAGGCACACCTTCGATTAGGGGGATTAAACGGATAGAATCCGGCTCGGCAGGCAAATTGAATTCTTTATGTGCGAGCTCGATCACATTGTTAATCCGCCGGCGAATATCAAGCATTTCCGCCGCTGTTTCACACATCGGCGCAATAACTTCTGTTACAGCTTGGGTCTCCGATTTTTCTAAGGCTTTAACATTAGTTTCTACAACAGACATGAGTGCCATCATCTGGCGAAAGACAGTTTCTGCGCTAGCGCTTGCTATGCGCGGAGTAACAAAAACTTCTTTTCCAGGGATCATTCCATGTTCCAGAAGACCGGTGACCACTTGTACCGTCTGGTGATAAGGGGTGAGTTTACCCTCAAAATCAACCATTACTTCTTCGATGCCTAGACCATTAGGTGGTGGGATAAGGCAGCGAACAGCCTCCATCGGTTCTTCTTGGACAGGAATGTACTTGGATGCGGAATCAGGGTGCGGCGTCATCATTGAGGTTGGGATTTTTCTGTACATTTTTTCTTCCTCCTCTTAGACAGCTAGGCTTTATTAGCTGCGAATTATCTGTTTTTAATTCAATATAATTGATTGTTTCCATCTTTGTGCTTTTCTTAAAAAGTTCAGGTTTACGCTCTTGACTGGGGAAAACAAACTTTTGAACGTAGATATTCACTTCGTTAAGGTAGAAGCCTGTAAGATATTCGAGTGTGTTTTTAAGCTTCTGCTGCAAGGTCAGCAGCGTTTCCTGCATTTGCTCAGTATAGTAAAGGGTTACCTCTACATCCAGAGAGACGTGGCTGTAATCAGCGCTCCTGATCTTTACGCGACCGGCACGGTAGATCCCAGGGACTTCCGAACAGATATGGTTTGTTAAAGCAGTGATTGCGTGCTCTGAAATATAAAAATGCCCATAAGAACTGTAAAGAGGGCGCACGATCGTTTGTTCCAGATAAGGTGTTTCTTCAGAGACATTTTTTTTAAAGAGCGCCTTAATCGGGGCAAGCAGGTAACCCGGAAAATCTTTTTTGATTGCAAATGTCGGTATGGGTATAACATGCTTGTTATCACGTTTGCGAGTCTCGAGAGCCTTTTTTATCTCCTCCGGAGAGGCCACATCATCAATGTCCAGAAAATGATCCGGGGGCTTTATTCCCAGGCGAGATGTTATCCTCTCTATCATACGCCTGGAAGTCCCCAGGATGAGGATTTTATCAGGCTGTATCTCCTCCAGTTTAGCCTTAATAGCAGCTGCATGCTCCGGATCATGCAGGATAGCGCGCTTCACAGAACTGTATCTTGTTCTTTCTCTTTTCGCGGAATGACCAGCAATTACCCGGCTTCCCTTAATTAAAAGCCCGTCATCAATTATGACGGGAATTTTTAACTCCAGTGCAACCATGGAGGCCCGGTGACTTTTACCAGTGCCGCTAGGGCCAACAAACCCGTAGATCTCCAAGTAGCTTAACCCCCAAGAATAAATTATCTTTCATTATAGCATAACTTTTTTCCAAAGGATATAGTCTTATTAAAAAAGAAAAAGGTAAATTATAATATTTAAAACATTACCAAATTGTTTTTAGAAGCAGGAATTCCTTCTAAGATTTACGAATACTCTAAGTAAAACTTATCGAAGTGGCGGTAAGCAAAAGGAGGTTTATGGGTTGGCGACAAAGAGAGCGGTTGTCGTGGGAAGCGGTCGCCATACTAAATCTATCTACCGTATTTTAAAAGAGAGCGAAAAGATAGAAGTAATTGGTATTGCTGATTTGGAAGGTTCATTTTCTTGGCTACAAGAAAGCGAACAAAAAAATATTTTTTGTACCAATGATCTGGTAAAGCTATTATCTCTGCCTGAGGTAGAGTTAATAATCAATACTGTTGATAAACCCCAAATCAAGGAACAGCTAAAGAATTTAAAGACAGCGAATGTAGAGCTGGTGAATGTAGTTCCCGGAAGTTTTTTGCAAACGTTACTTCAATTTAGTGAAAGGCTTTTAAAATCAGAGAAAACTAAGGGGGGGCTTTGGGAGGTACTCAATGCAGTTCAGGATGCTGTGGAGATCGTTGACAGTAAAGGGATAATTAATTATACGAATCCTGCTTTCACCCGTGTAACGGGAATTGCGAGGGAAGAGCGTGTTGGCAAAAATATATTTGAAGTGTCACCTAATGGGGCACTGGCCAGCTCTCTCCTTCGGCAGAAACCGGTTGTTGGCTACCGGACAAAGGTTGGCGGCTCGGATGTAGAGGTTATTTCCAATGCCTCACCAATTGTTATCGATGGCGAAATAATCGGTGCGGTTGT
>JAAZDR010000092.1 GCA_012512705.1 Bacillota bacterium | reverse complement strand
GCAACCGCAGCCTCAACTTTCTTTACGGCTTCTGTAAAGGGAATAATCTGCTTGCCATCCATATGTCCACAACGTTTTGGGAAAACCTGATCCTCAATGTTTACGCCAGCAGCACCGGCTGCCTCGATTTCCTTAACGGCATAATAAAGATTTATTGCGTTACCAAAACCAGTGTCGCCATCAGCCATCACAGGAATATCCACGCTGTTACAAATATTACGTGTGAGTTCTACCATTTGAGTAAGCGTTAAGACCCCTACATCAGGCATGCCTAGATAGCTTGCTGCTAGACCATACCCCGAAATCTGAATGGCCTTGGCGCCGCACCTTTCAGCCATTCTTGCACTGAGGCAATCATACACTCCCGGCATAACTAGAATCTCTGGGCTCTTAATTAGGTTCTTGAGTCATGTCGTCTTTCGCATGCTTGCTTTCCTCCTTCAATATGATTTTCATAATCCAAAATAAAGTCCCCTTTTTTTTTCAAGAAAGGAGCCAGACCGCCATAGTTCAAGATAGTACGCTCAATAAGAGGGAGCCGCGAACAATTTATTATGTAACTGTCATTAACTGAAACCTCAGCTTTATCTAGGTCAACTACTAGTGCGTCTCCATCTCTTATAGATCCGGTGTCACACATAATTACTGGTAAGCCAATGTTTATAGCGTTGCGGTAAAAAACCTGGGCAAATGATTTTGCCAATACAGCACTGACTCCAATGTGTTTGAGTGCTAGCGCTGCTTGTTCTCGAGACGATCCACAGCCAAAATTATGACCAGCGACAACAAAGTCCCCGTTTTTTATTTTCGTTACAAAATCTGGATCCAAAGCCTCCATGCAATGTACCGCAAGCTCTTGTATGTCTAGAGTCTTAGTGTATTTCCCTGAGATAATCAAATCAGTATTTATATTGTCACCATACACATGTGCCCTCCCATTAAGTCTCATTGGACCACCTTCCTTGGATCTAAAATCCTACCATAAAGTGCGGAAGCCGCCACAGTAGCTGGAGATGCAAGATAAATGGAAGCTTTGTTATTACCCATCCTGCCCCTATAGTTCCGGTTCGTAGTAGAGACCACCACCTCACCATCCCCCGGTATTCCACCTAGCGTACCAACACAAAGCCCACATCCCGGAGCGGTCAAGGTAGCACCGGCTTCAATCAAATCTGTAATAAATCCCTTTTCTATAGCCTTCTTAAGTACATTAGCTGAAGCAGGGCAAACAATCATCCGTGTACAGCGTGCTACTTCTTGGTCTCGAAGAATCTTAGCCGCAACGGCAATATCACTAAGTCTGGCGTTAGTACAGCCCCCGAGATAGGCCATGTCCACCCGTTTACCCTCGACTTCGTTCACGGGTTTCACATTATCCACTGCATGAGGATTTGATATCATAGGTACAATCTCGCTGGCATCGTAGACTATAGTCCGTTGGTACTTAGCATCAGAATCAGGAATAAGATCAGAATTACTTATAGCAGGGACAAACACCCCCGATACAGCACCCATTTCTGTGGCCATACTGCATATTGTCATGGCTTCTTCAGTAGAAAAAGCAGCAAAGCCTTCTCCGTCAAATTCAATTCCAAACCCTGTTGCTCCTTGACTTGTAAGGTCACTAATAATGTGCAACGCTACATCCTTCGCATATACACCCTTATTCAGTTTACCTTTTAGTTTAATCTGAATAGTCTCCGGAACACGCCACCACGTCTTTCCTGTCAATAAGGCAGCCCCAAGGTCAGTAGAACCAACACTGATACCAAGAGCACCAATTGCCCCGCATGAACACGTATGGGAATCTGCTCCCAGTACAATAAAACCCTCTTGGACATGTTCGTTTTCCAACATTACTTGATGACAAACACCCGCATTTTGATCGTAGAAGACGTTTCCTTGCTCTATTGAAAAGTCGCGTATCATTTTGTGCAGGTTAGCAATGCGCTCGTTAGGGCATGGAACCGCATGGTCCAAGACCAAAACTGTGTTTTCAGGCTTGGCAATCTTGCTCCCGCCCATATCGCGAAAAGCCTTAATGGCAAGTGGGGCTGTGGTGTCTGTAGCCATCGCAACATCAACATCCACAACAACAGTATCACCAGCATGGACCTTTCTCCCAAGTTTATTACTGATAGTTTTTTCAAAAAACGTATAGCCCACGAGTAGCTCCACCTCTTAAAACGTATTTGCCTT
>JAAZDR010000091.1 GCA_012512705.1 Bacillota bacterium | reverse complement strand
GATGAAGCACTAGTATTCTTTCGGCAATGTTCATAATCGCCGCCATGATATGTTCAATAACCAAAAGGGTTATTCCCATATCGTCTCTCAAGGAGCGAATTAGTTCTAGGAATTCTTGTACCTCTGTTGGTGTGAGACCAGCCATTACTTCATCGAGCATCAAAAGTTTTGGTTGTGTTGCCAGGGCGCGCGCTAGTTCCATACGCCGCCGTTCCGCAGCTGTTAGGCTGCTAGCAGGTACGTCTTTGCGGTGGCTTAGCCTTACCAACTCTAAGCATTCTAAGGCCCTCTCGCGGCATTCTTCAGTGGAAGTAGTGCGTGAAAATCCGCCGACCATTACGTTTTCAAGCACGGTAAGGTTTAGGAAAGGCTTTACAACCTGAAAGGTGCGCGCCAGTCCTACGCGGCAGCGCCGGTAGGGCGGAGCAAGATCGGAGATATCGTTGCCCTGAAAGACGATCCGCCCGCTGGTCGGCATGTAATAGCCAGATAAGGTGTTGAAAAGCGTCGTCTTTCCAGCACCGTTAGGACCGATGAGACCGACAATTTCCTTTTCCTCAACCTGAAAATTAACTTGATCTACTGCTTTTAATCCACCAAAGTGCCTGGATAGGTCTTTTACCTCTAAAATCATCTTAGACTCCCCCTTCCTCGGTCTTAACTTCGTTTTTTGCCCCGAATTTTACCAGAATCCTTTTTCCAATAATCCTTGTAAACCATGGGTATAGGCCTTCAGGGATAAAGATTACAACTAGCATTAAGACCACACCAAAGATCACAAAATGGAGCCCGCGGAAAGCGCCACCTAATTGGGCACGTAAGAATTCTCCCAAAGGAGTGACGATAAAACCGCCAAATATCGGCCCCTGCCAGATTGCCAGCCCACCAATGGCAGCAATTAGTACCATCTGGATAGAAACATCGATGGGCAGCACTGTATGAGGGTCAATATAGAAGAGATATTGGGCATAAAAAGTGCCAGCAACAGCGGTAATAAAGGCGCTCAGCAGCATGGCCATTAGTTTGGAGAATGTTGAGGGAACACCAAGTGACTCGGCTGCTTCTTCGTCTTCGCGAACAGCTGCAAGGTAGTAGCCCAGTTTGGAGTTTTGGATCAGGTAGCAGCAGATGATTACTAAGAGCATGAACGCAAAAAGGAAATAGTAGTATGACTCGCGGCTACGGAAAGCAAGGTTGACAAAACCAGGGTTAAAGGGAATGGAAAGACCAATCGAGCCTTTGGTCAGCTCGCGGTAGTGGTTGGCGAGTAGACGAACTACTTCGGCAAAGGCGATCGTCGAAAGGGTGAAGAAAGGGCCTCTTAGTCGCAATGCAGGCCAGCTGATTATTAAGGCAGCAATCATCGCCAAAATACCGCCAGCAAACATCCCAAGCCACGGGCTGAGACCAAAATGGATATAGAGTAGGCTCGAGGTATAGGCACCGATGCCAAAGAATGCTGCATGGCCGATCGAAAGCTGTCCCCCAAAGCCGCCGATAATGTTCCAAGCGCTACCCAGAGCGACCCAGAGAAAAGTAAGGGTGAAAATATGCAGATAATACTGGTTGTGAATTAGTAAAGGCAGCAAAAGAAGGATGACCACCGGAACCAGCGGGATAAGTTTGTTTCCATGCTTGGTTAAAATGTTTGAACTGTTTCTCATTTTAATCCCACCTCTTCAAATCCGGCACCCATACCAAACAAGCCGGAGGGTTTTATCGCTAAAACTACAATGAAAATAGCAAAATATATCGCTTCTTTTAGTGCAGGGGCAATGAAAAAGCCGCTGAAGGATTCTACCAGGCCAATGAGAAGACCACCTAAAAGCGCTCCAGTAAAGTTGCCAAGTCCACCTAGGACAACAACAACAAAAGCAACGACTTCGAACATCGGCCCGACTGTGGGAAATACATAGTAGATCGGACTCATCATCGCTGCCGCCAGGCCAACTAAAGCAATACCAAGGGCAAAGGCAAATGTGTAGATAAAGTCAATGTTTATACCCATCAGCATCGCCCCTTGGCGGTCCATTGATACAGCGCGAATCGCTTTGCCAAGATAGGTGTGCTTTAAAAAGAGGTAAATGCCAATCGTTACCGCAATCGCTACCAAAAAGGCCAAAAGACGTGGCATACCAATATTTATGTTGCCAAAACGCAAAACTTGGCTGGAAAGGTCCGTCCGCACTGTGCGGTAATCAGCAGTCCAAAGCAAAAGTGCTATGTTTTGAAAGAAAAACATGAGTCCAACAGTAACAAGGATATGCTGCATCGATGTGCCGCGCAATACAGGCTTGATAACAAGCTTGTGCGTAATAGCACCGAGGAAAAACATCAGCGGAACAACTAGCAAGATCGCAAGATATGGGTCAATACCCAAATAGGTGAAGACAAAATATGTGAAATACATCCCAAGCATCAAAAATTCACCATGCGCAAAGTTAACAATGCGTACTATGCCAAAAATCAGCGTTAGTCCAATGCTGATTAAAGCATAAATACCACCAACAAGTATCCCTGAAATTATTGATTGTAGGATAGCATCCAAATCTTTTACCTCCTTAGCAGTCTACATTCTTATCTAGGGTTTTGCGGTCAATATGGAATATTAGTTTGGTAGCTGCAGGGAAGGCTTAAGTTAAGCCCTCCCTGCACTGATACATTGCTTTATCTAAATTTATCTTTCACCCCAGGGCGGCATCGGCAGTTCTGCCTCTGTAACCGCCAGCTCTTCAGGGAATACAGCAAGCTGCTTATATTCTCCATCTACTTTTCGCCATTGCATAACTGTCGGCCAGGCACGGGCGTTATCGTTAGTTTCTGTATTAAAGTCAGCACCTAGACCTGTAGCAGTTGAGAACTCAGGGATATCAAGAGCAAGGATACCTTCGCGCACATCAGCCGGCTCAAGAGAACCGCCGGCATTTTCAATTGCCTCAAAAAGAAGCAGGGCACCGTAGTAGTTCATCAGTGAGTGGCCAGAACGAGGAGGACCGCCATACTCATTTTTATAGCGCTCGAGGAATTCATCTAGACCGGGAGTATACTCAAAGTTAACATCAAACTGGGTAAAGTCAGCATTCATCATCCCGACAATGTCATCCCCAATCGCATCGGCTAAATCCTGCATGGAGTGTCCGCCGCCGTTACCGATAAACATGGGAACATTGAAATTCAGTTCGCGGGCCTGTTCAGCAAAAAGTATGGAGTCTGTCAGGTAGGAAGTAATACTCATTACATCCGGCTCAGCAGCCTTTAGACGCTCAATCAGGGAAGAAAGGTCAGCGGCATCAGAGCTGTAGGGCTCAAAGGCAACCACCTGCATCCCCAGACGTTCTGCTTCAGCTTTTGCGTAGTCACCTACTGCAGAGCCATAGGGTCCGTCTTCAAAAACAACCGCAACTTTTAGTTCGCTAACGTCTTTGCCTAAAGCCTTAGGTGCCAGCTCAGCTGCTGCTTGCATCCCCATGATACCAAAGGAGGAGGCGCGGGGGCAGCTCCTGAACAGCCACTTAAAACCACGCTCTGTAATGCCATCGGCGATACCGCCCATTTCAAAGTAGATAACGCCATAGCGCTCCGTTACTTCGCTTGCTGCTGTTGCCAGGTCGCTCGCATAACTTCCTACCAGAACGGTAAGGCCTTCTTTGGAAATTAAACGCTCAGCCTCTGCTGTAGCAGCTCCGGTGTCTGGGATATCGGCGTTTACGAAAACAATTTGCTTTCCGTTAATACCGCCTTTTTCATTCCATTTCTGCCGAGCCAACTCTGCCCCACGCCAGCTTTCTTCACCAAGCATAGCTCTCGCCCCGCTGTGCGGATAAAGAGTACCAATAACAATTTCTTCTCCTTCCCCGGCAGGTTCTCCGTTCCCGTCCTGCTCCCCACCCGGAGCTGTTGAGGGACCGCAACCGGAAACCAAAAATGCGGCCATAACGACTAACAGGATAATGGCAAACAGTCTCTTCAGCAAATTTTAAACCCCCTTAAAAATATTTTTCCTCAATTAATGAAATTAAAAAACCTTAATTTTCACTAAACTTGGCAGCTCACCTCCATTTAAAAACTAGATTATTAGTATTGCAAGATTAATGCCAAAATTAAACTTACTATCAGCCCCTCTATCAGCCCCTTTCCCTTTATAACTTGTAGGCAAAGAGCCAAAGTAATTTTTCTATTGATCATAGTTGTTTATAATGCCTTAATGCCTGTTCAAACAAGCAAAAAAATAATTCATTTTTGTATCAAGTAATACATTAATGAATTACTAGCTCGACATCTGAGGTTCCAGCATAGTCGAACGACAAATAATCCTCCTTTACTATTTGTCTACATAACCAAAATACTTTTTCGCTTTACGAAATACGGTCGGCTGGCTTACCTGCAGCAGCTTGGCTGCTTCATAAGTACTCCCTGAACAATTAAGAGCCTCACGAATAAGTTCTTTTTCTACCTGTTCCACTGCCTGTCTTAGCGGTGTGATCTTTCTAACTTCTACCGCGGATTCTTCGTCAGTACGCTCTTGCTTGAATTTCAAAGGAAGGTCATCAACATCAATAATAT
>JAAZDR010000316.1 GCA_012512705.1 Bacillota bacterium | reverse complement strand
GCACATTGGTTGTGCCTACACGATCTCTGGTTTTGAGTTATCCACAATCTCGGAAATGCCGATGAATAAAGCATCTAGGTTTTCGGGTTGTGTCCATTCGGGGCGTTTACTGTACAATCCAAGATGGAGCGGTTAACGTCTATGGCCTATGTGGTTTCTCAACTCATTGGCCAGGAGGACATTGTCAAGGTACGCCCTCTTTAACGCTTACGGAATTCTGGAGGTGGGCGCAGGTTTTCCGGGGTCATCGGCAGCCATGGGCCAAGAGTTTTGCATTACGCTTGGGTTTAACGGGGCAGCTAGTTAAACGGAAAACGGCAGTCCTGAATGGCCGTTGCTGCAACGTCCTACCACGTGGCTAAGGCTAACAACATCCCATTGTTCGGCGACTATACCCTGGCCTTGTCGTCCTTGAATCATCGGAGCAACCCGTCCATCCCAGAACCAAAGGCCGAGCCGCGCTCTAAGCGCTGACTCGGCCTTGAATGCAAGGTTGGTAGTCTCTTAACTCACGTCCAGCCGCCAAATCCTCGCGGCATTTTTCCAGAACACTTTCTCCTTGTCCTCTTCACTCAATCCGATTACATGCAGTTTCAGCTGCTCCACTGCCGTGCTTTGATACGGTACGTCAGAACCGTAGGTGATGCGGTCGATGCCCACCTCTTTGATGAAGATCTTGATATCATAGGGCCAGGCCTGGGCCATGTCCACATAAATGTTGCTGTGCTCCAGGCAGGCATATATGCACTCCCAGAGCCCCGTGTGCCCTCCGATGTGGGCGAGGACGATGTTCACATTCGGAAAGGCCTTGGCCACTTGAGCCTGTAGGGAGGGCATGTCGCGATGGTTATCGCCCGAATGGAAAAGCACCGTCATGTTGTGCTCCTCCGCTTTTTCAAACACTGGTGCTAGCACACGCACATCTGAACTGCGGTAGTGATCGTAACTGGCCACCAACTTGATGCCGCGAAAGCCGTAGTTCCGGGCGTAGTGATCAATCATGGCCCTGGTTTTCTCAGCTCCGAACATGGGGTTAATCCGGCAAACCCCTATGATCCGCTCGGGGTACTTCTCCACAGCCTCTGCCACGGCGTTGTTGGCCTGGGTGTAGTCATTGTCCACCGGTGGATTCACGGGCCGGTCATGGGGAAACAGCATACCCATGAGGGCCCCTTGCTCATCCAAGCAGCGGATCACCGAATCAGGATCCCCAGCCCGCAAATACGGGGTACACGTTTCTGAAGCCACGGTCGGATCGGTGCCATAGTGCATGTGGGTGTCTATGATCTTCATAAGAAAACTCCTCTCCTTTAAGTAAAGCCCAACACGCCTTTGCAGCCGGCTAGATCTGCACGCGGTGCTGATTCGAACGCTCCACAGCTTGCTGCCAAGTGGGAATGTTCGTCTGGCAGCCCCACTCCTCTATCACAATACTGGACACCGAGGCGCCGATCTGCACCGCCTCCACTAAGGGCAGGCCCCGCACCACCGCAGACACAACGCCTCCGGTAAAGGAGTCACCGGCCCCCGTGGTATCCACAACCCTGCGAGGCGGCACCGCGGGGATAAAGGTGCCTCCCTTGACATCCAGCACCGTGCTGCCCCGGCTCCCCTGGGTTACTATGACTGCTTGAAGGTTGCTGTGGGCAAAGATGCTTTCTGCCGATACTCCCTTAACCTCACACAACACCTTGAACTCCGCTTCATTGATGATCATAACATCGACCAGCTGGAGAAACTCGTCCAGGGCCTCGGGCTCGGCAGTACCAAGCATGCCGTTGGAGAAGATCACCGCGCCGGCAGACTTGGCGGCTCTAGCCGAACTTAAGACGTAGCTGGAAAAGGCCTCGTTGATCACAGCTACAGAACAGTCCTCAAGGATGTGCCGAGGAGGTTCCACTTCATTCTGCACCAAGCTTGCCGCTCGGAGGGACAGGCAAAATCCCCGCCCGTCGTCGTCAAAGAAAATGTAGCTGTGGCCAGATTTAGCGTCCTCAACAACATGAATGCCAGATACATCTACTCCCAAGTCTAGCAGGTGCTGTTCGTAGCCGCTTGTCCTGAAATCGCTACCCACAACACTGGCCACAGCAACTTTCGAACCAAGGGTGCTGGCAACCGCCGCCACGTTGAGACTGCAGTCGCCGAAAAAGACGTCCTCAAGATTCCCGTCGATAATCTCGATGGTATCACCATCGTTGGGATAGCGCTCTATTTTGGCGATGTGGTCAAACACCGTCCAGGCGCCGATAGCAACTACATCGAACTTCTTGTTTTTGTCAATTGTCAAGGTAATGCTCACTGCTTCACCGCCCCCTCCGTCAGTCCCTTGACCAGGTATTTGCCGAAGTAACCAGAGACCAGGATGCCCGGGATGATTGAAAAGACAATGGCCGCAGCCATCCAGCCCCAGTTGATCTGGTCAAAATGCATGGTCTGCAGAATTCCCACCGTTACTGGCTGTGTTTTCGGGCCAGAGAGAACCAACCCGAACAGGAGGTTGTTCCAGCTGAACACGAAGGACACGATCATAGCGCCAGCTACACCAGGCAGGATCACAGGTAGGGATATCCTGGTCAAAATTCTCCAGGGACCGCAGCCATCCACTTTCGCCGATTCCTCGATCTCAACGGGCACCTCGGCAAAGAATCCACGGAGAATCCAGATTGTGAGGGGCAATGTGATCAACTGGTGAACCAGGATCAAGCCGAGGTAGGTGTCGTACAGGTTCAGTTTTGAAAACACGGCGTAAAGCGGAATTATGATGAGAATCTCTGGCGCAAAGCGAAGGGAGAGGATGGTAAATGACAGGTTGTCCTTCAAGCGCATGGGAAACCTGGCAAAGGCATAGGCCGCGGGGATGCTCACCAAAGCGGAAAGCGCCACCGACAGTGAAGAGACAATTATTGAATTTTTCAGGTACCCCAAGAAGGCGAAGCCGGCTCCATCCCCAGCTAAGCCCAGGATCGCCCGATAGTTGGCCAAAGTAGGCTTGAAAAGGAAACGCGGAGGGTAGGCAATGATATCACGGAACTCCTTGAAGGACATTGTCACTATCCAGTACAGGGGAAACACTATAAACAGGAACATCACGAGGTACCCAAGGTATAAGAGCACTCCTTGCAGCGTCTTCTTCGTTGCCATTTACATCACCTCCACAGCCCGTTTCCAACGGTTGACCAAGATATTGGTTATGGCGTAGCACATGATCCACAAGACCATAATGATGGCCATAGATTTGCCGAAACCGGCCCACCTAATAGCTTCTTCGTAGGCCATAATGTGCAGCAGTCGAGTGGCGTTAAGCGGTCCTCCCCGCGTTGCCTGGTAGACAATGTCGAAAGACTTCAGACTGTCCGCAGCACGGAAAATGGTGACAAGCAGGATGTGAGGGGTCAACCAGGGGATGGTTATCCAGAGCAGCCTGTCCAGCACGCCCGCGCCATCGATGCTGGCAGCTTCCTTCAGTTCTGCAGGTATGGACTGTAGACCAGCCAAGAGAAGCAGAGCCACAAAGGGAGTGAAAACCCAAGTATCAATGAGGACAACCGAAATCAACGCGGTCTTGGGGCTGCTCAGCCAAGGCAGAGGCGCAATGCGTATCAGGCCCAAAAGGTGGTTTAAGATACCGTTGGTGGGGTGCATCATCGTCCTCCAGATCAGCCCAGCAACAACCGGCGGGATCAGGAGGGGTAAAACGAGCACAACCCGCATAAACCTCTGCATCCTTGAAGGGATGTTGAGGAGAAAGGCAACACCAAGCCCCAAAGGCAGCTGAACCGCCAGAGATAAGAGCGAGTAAAAAACGGTGATTTTGAGTGACTGCTGAAATTGACCCGATCTAAAGAGATCAATATAGTTCTTGAGGCCGATGAAGTTGGTCTCGGCGATGTACAGCTTCGAATCGGTGAAACTCGTCCAGACAGCACTGAGAAAGGGAACAAAGATGCCTATGACCAGCACGAGAGCTGGAATGACGAACAAATACGGTGAAGCACAGAGGCTCGACAACCGTTTTTTATGCGCTAACCCACCCATTCAACTCTCTCTCCTCCCGTTGGTTTGATGGGGTCAGGGAGCTTCCCTGACCCCGAAGGCCTTTAGTCGAGGCCCAGCATGGTTGCTATATCCTGAGCAGCCTTCTGCAAGTTCCGCTCCACATTGCCGCCTTCGAAGAAGGACTGCTGAACTGCCTCTGCCCAGCGGTCAAGAGCTCGGGTCAGTTCGGGATGCGGCGGGAACCACAGGCCGGAGTAATTCTCCAGCATGGTAACCTGTACTTCAGCATACTGACCAGGATATTCGCCCCAGCTCTCCACCATTTCAACCAGTCTCGGATCCTCCCAAGCTGAAGAGCGCACAGGGTTCATATTGCCGTTGAGATGGGTTTCCGCCATAACTTCTTTGCTGGTCAGCCACTGCATGAACAGCCAGGCTGCGTTCTTGTTCTTGGAAGCGGAGTTCATAGCCACCTGCCAGATCCAGCTGTTGGCCTTGATGGTCCCATTGGGGCCTGCGGGAGGAACAGCATAGCCGACCAGTCCAGCAACCATTGACTGCGAAGGATCCTCATAGACCGGCGCAAACAGATCCGCTTCATTCATGGCAATGGCGTATTGGCCAGAGGCAAACTGCTGCATGGCATCGTACCAAGTATTGGAACCAATACTCGCAGGCGCGGACTCCTGCAGAATGCTTATGAACAGTTCTGTAGCCGCAACCACTTCGGGGCTGTCGATGGCCACTCTGCCCTCGTCATCGATGAATTCTCCGTCAAAGGAGAAGACCATAGTACCGTAGGTCAAAAACGGCAGATCCCAGTACTTGTCAAAACGTGTGGTAACGCCGTAAATCTGCTTACCATCCTCTGCCACAAAGGTCAACTGCTTCGCTACTTCTGCCAGCTCGTCATAGGTTGTGGGAGCCTTGAGACCAAATTTCTGGAATAAGTCATACCGGTAGGCGGTGATGTAGGTTTCGTAGTTGATGGGCAGTGCCCAGGTATTCCCTTCGCCCACTCCACCCAACGGCTGCAGATTCCACCTTCCCGCAGCCAGCACGCCGGGGGAAAAGTCGTCGAGATCGTAGGCCTGCAGATCCGTCAGTTGTGGATCAGCTAAGTACCCGTCCAGAGCCTCTACCCATCCACCGGTGGCGTACTGCCATACCTGCAAGGGGCTGGTCATGAATACGTCGATTGTACCGCGTCTGGACTGCAGATCCATGAGGATCTTCTCGAACGCAGGAACTTCACTCTGCACTTCTAGGTTGATCTTGATGCCTGTCTTCGCTTCAAACTCTGGAATCAGCGGTCTAACAGCATCAACAAAGGGGTGGGCCACAAACAAGACATTTAACGCTGTACCTTCCTCTTGCCGCCAGTTTACGGAGTCAGCAGAAACGATGCTGCAAAAACTGAGAGCCACAACCAGACTTAGCACTAACCCAAGGCTAGTAATCCTGTTCTTCATGTTTTCCCTCCTCAGTTCTATAGGTTCTACTCGCAAGTAACCGGCTTAGGTCTTGTGCACTCACCTCCCTTATCACTGATTGCGCACAGCGCTGACAGCCTCCATCAACCGTTCCACTCTGGCCTGCTCCACTGGATTCCACCAGCAACCGTCTTCCTTCAAGGAACTGCCCACAATCGCGCCGTCGCAATAGCGCAGCAGCGTCTTGGCATTCTCCGGCGTTAGGCCGCTACCGATAATCACAGGCAGATCGGTGTTTTCCTTTATACCCGTGATCTCGTCAAGGTTCGTGGGATCGCCTGTCCGCGAACCGGTGGCGATGAGCACGTCAGCATCAAAGAAAACATTGTCGCGGGTCTGGTCAGCCAGGGAGCGGTCGGCAACTATGGCATGACTTCCATGCTTGACGTGAACGTCTGCGAAGATCTTAATGTCATCTCCTCTGATATAAGACCGATAACGCAGGGCCTTTGCTGAAGCTCCCTCCACAAAACCCTCATTGGCGACGTAGGCATTGACCCACTGGTTAGAGCGGACGAAAAGGGCACCGGTCGCTTTCGCTACAGCCAGGGAGGGAATAACGCCGTTCGCCAGGATATTGATCCCCACTGGCAGCTTGGATTCTTCAATAATGTAGCGTGTCAGGTAAGTCACCGCTGCCACAGTCTCATAGCCAATGTCTTCGGGCTTGGCAAAGGGAAGATCCCATGCGTTTTCCACAACCAAGCCGTCTACACCGCCCTCTTTTAGCCTTCTTGCATCCTGGAGGGCAAACTCAAGCACTTCATCCAGGCTTTCCCCTTTATAGTGGGGCGATCCCGGGATGGGCTTCAGATGAATCATGCCTATGATAGGTTTCTTGACTCCAAACACTTCCAGGAAATTCTCTTTTGGTGGGAATACTGTCATGCTCTAACCCCTCTTCTCTAGTTGTTTTGCTTGTTTCTCCTAAGCTTTACCGAGTATCTATAGCGATCGGCACGGTACCACATCTTCACATACTCCACGGGTTCTCCCGATTCCAAATAGGTGATCCGCCTCAGGTGAAGAAGCGGGAACCCTTCTGGGACTTCCAGCAGTGTACTTCGGTAGGCATCCGCGGGCAGCGCTTCGATGGTTTCTTGGGCGTCGCAGATTTTCAGTCCATGGTCCCTTTCAAGCACACTGTATAAGGACTCATTCTCGGCAATGGACAAATCCGTTTTTCCACGCAGCAGGGCTGTGTTCAAGTAAGCCACGTGCAGCCCCACCGGGGCACCGTCGATGGTTCGTAGACGGGCTAACTTAAGTACCTCCCCATCCTCCTCCATCTGCAGGGCCTTACGAACTGAATCCGATGCCTGTTCCCTGGTCACGGACAGCACCGTGCTGCCAGGCTGAAAACCCTTTTCTTGAATGTCTTCAGTAAAGCTGGTCAACTCAGGCAGAGTGTTTTCCACCTTGGGCTCCACTACAAAGGTCCCCCTGCCTTGCACTGTGACGAGCTTTTGCTCTACAATGAGTTCTTTGATCGCCAAACGGACTGTGGTTCGGCTGATGCCGAACATCTGCTGAAGCTCTGCTTCGGATGGTATCTTTTCCCCCGGACTCCAAACACCGTCGTCAATCTGCTGCTCCAAGAGCTCTTTGAGCTGGATATACTTCGGAACATGATTTGCTGAACTAAGAGTTGCCATGGCTCTCCATCCTCCCAACGGTTCCAATGGGTCCCTTCTTGGAACCTATCACTATGACACATCCTTACATCGTTGTGTCGTTGTAACACCTTTACGTTTGGACATTTTGACACACAGTCCAATTACCCTTCTTTGACACTTCACTTTTTACATAAACTTAAGAACCACACCCAAAAAGGAGCAGTCATGAGTATTCCGATCCAATAAGGCCACTTTAACTATAAACGCTAATATAAAACTGATCCATTTGAATGACAAACGCTAACGTAAAAGTGATCCACTTTAATCAAACTCCTGTATATTGGAGGTACCAACCACTTCATGTACAGGAGGTAAGGAGATGAT
>JAAZDR010000090.1 GCA_012512705.1 Bacillota bacterium | reverse complement strand
GTACAATACCAACAGCAGTGCACAAACCTATAGCTGTCCCCATATTCCAATACTCTGACATCTTCCGATTTTTCATGCAACTCGACCTCCATTCGTTTACTTATTAAAATAGTTGTTCCTATTGATTATATCTCTGACCTCACAACATGTTTGCTCTTTCTTTCCTCTTCATCTTTCGTTATTCCCTGCTCCTCTCCTTCCAGCGAATCCGAAAGACGATAACGCCACATCTCTTTTTGCAACCAACGCGAACCACGGATCCCGAAAGCGAGGACGTAATTTTCCAGCAAAAAGGCCCTTTCCTCCCAACGCTGTCTCTGCTCTCTAGCAGTGGTAAAAGGCAGCAAAAAGCCTGTTTTCACACAGCGAAAAAACGCCTCATAGCGCCAATAGCCGTTTATAACCTCCAGCGCTGAACGAATAAACTCTACCAGCGGATGCTGCAGCACGTGGCGCTTCTGATCGAGGAAAAAAGGGATTCCGTACTCATTAAAAACGGTGGCGAGAATATCGCAATAATGCCCCAGGTCGCTGACGATCACGGCGAACTCCCGCCAGCGACAACCCTCGTCCCTGGCCAGCTTTATTAGCTCGCAGGCCAAAATCTCCACTTCCTCACGGCGATTCGGGGCAGCGACAAGACGCAGAGGCAGCTTCTCATCTTTGGTGTCATATTCTTGCTCGCCCCCTGTGCTAACCGAATAATTATGCAGATTCTTTTCCAGAAAAGCGAGTGCTGGATGCACTTCTGCGGAAAGCCGCTCGCCAGTCAGGACGATACTATCCTCTACTTCCACCTCCTGCCCCTCCGCTTCCTTCTTCAAGCGCTGACAACTGACCGCTGCCGGATGAAAAGGATCGAGCTCATCGATCGTTTCCCCCGGTGCATAACCCTGCCCCAGACAGAGGGTTACGCTGAGGCGGCGGCAGCACTTCATCAGCGCGCCAAGCACTGCATACTCCTGGTTCGTAAAGCCATAAAAGCCATCAACCCATACTTCTGCTGCCGACAAAAACTCAGAAGCAAAGGCTTTCTCCGCCAAGGTGCTGAGGTAATCCTCGGCGTCGAAATATCGCCCTTTCAAAACAGCATCCATCTCCTGAAAGAGCAGTTGCAGATCCTCTATCTTATCCCGCAGCAAGGTCGGGCCCTCACCGTCCCTTAACGTTTCCAGGGCCTTCTCCAGCTCCTCGCTCGTGGTTCGTGAACGCTTAAGTTCATTATAGATACCGACAATATTTTCCAACGCCCCTTCCAGATCAACGGCATTTTTAAACACTTTTAACTGACGCTTCTCTTTCTCCAGTACCTTGCGCAAGAGCATCCCCTTACCGGTATCGTCGATATAGAGGCGCTGCCCGCCCCCGCTCTCCTGCATAACCTTCCAGGCGAGGCGGCGAAAACTCAACACCTGCGCACGGATAATTCCCCCGAGTCCAGAAGTGCTCGCCAAGGCATACTCGGCCTGAAAAGCACCCTGTTTCGGCACGATGTAGATTAAGGGCGGCCCTTCGGGCTTCGCTTGCAGCCTCTCTGTTATCTCCTGTAGACAAAGATGCGTCTTTCCGCTCCCCGCCCTACCAAGGATCAAACGTAAACTCATCATCTCTCACCTCATTAACAGCTTAACATAATATTAAACATTACCGGGCCATACTCCTTGATCTTTGGAAATAAAAAAGCCCCTCTTCCTTTTCTGGAATTGGGGTATTCGTAAGGTTAAAGGGCAGGCCTATCTGTCCTCAGAAGTTCTGCGCACCTCCAAGAAATAGCGCTCGATCTCCGGGTCAAGGTCTACTTTTGTCACGCCTTTTGCCAGATCAAAGCCGTAGTTCTGCCGGATGATCTCTACACCATCTGTATTTATAAGTTCAGCAGTCAAACTACTGAACGTAAGGTTGGTGCCCAGCCTTGTAACCAGATCATAGCCGAGGATACCTCTGTTTTCAGGAGCGGAACAATAAAAATCAAAACTCGGGTCTTTTCTCAGCTCTACTGTTACGGTAACTACCTCTCCAGCAGGTATCGTCGTCTCTGCGGAAAGATAGAAAACCCGATCATGAACTCTAACTTCAGAAAAGATATCTTCCAGCCAGCCCGTATCATAACGGTCTACTACACTTTCTGAAAGCATGCCGTATTGATAGAGCAGCTCTGCCACCGACCCGTAAAACATCTCAAAAGGGATACCATTATCTTCAAAATCCCCTATGTATACCCCACCATACTCTTCGATGCTGCACCGCAGCAACATTTGAACCATCTCACCCAGTGAGGACTCATAGCGTCTCACAGTAACCGTAGCATCCATCTCCTCACCCTTGTCGCAGCCGCCGTCCTCATATCCTTGAATAGTATAATCATTAATGTCGTCCCCAAGGATAAGCAGGTAGTAATGCCTGCCGTAGTGAAATTCGCCTTCCTGAGGGATGGAAAAACTTTGGCGCATATAGCCCCCTTCCCGATCGTAGCTCCCGCCATGAAAACCATAACTAAGCACCGTTGTCTTCTCATAGTCGAGATTGAAACTAACCGCAAGCGTGGGATTTTCCGCTGCCTCGTGGTCGGCCTTCGGGTCAGAAAATTCGTAAACGACTACCTGCTGGTTCAGTTCAGGAAAATCCGCGAATGCCTGTTTCATATATCGACCGCCATTGAGCAGTGCTTTATACCCTTCCCAGGAGGAGATGGTGTCGAGATTAAGCGTGGCCTCTGAAGGGCCTCCGCCCCGGGCACCTTCGAAACCCCCGCTGTATGGGCCGGCATATAGCTGCGTATCAACATCATTCCCGTTGATTGAAAGTACAGGGCGCTTAAATCCGGCATAAGAATCATTAAACGGGTAAATGAGTGTTACAGCTTTGTCCTCGTCCGCTGCATTTGTCAGCGCATAACTGTCCGTAACACCAAGGGCATCGTTTTCAGATGGTCTTTTTAGAAAATCATAGGTCAGCGAGCGTTCTGACTCAATACCAACTGCATTACCCTTCAAAGTCAGCGGGAATACTGGACCGCCATAGGACATAAATTCTGTGCCTTCGTCATGCCCGAAGCCGCCACTGCTGGCACGCATATTATTCTGAATCCAATGCCAAAGGCCAAAACTTCCCAGACCGACAGCCAAGACAACCGTAGCAGCGATAATCCCAGTCCAGCGTCGTATGCACACGGGTTTACGTAATTTGGTTTTTTGTGCCTCATCTATGATCTCTTCGCGGACTTTCGTGATAGCATTATACAGCTTTTTGCTTTTTTCATTTCTCATAATACAACCCCCTCCCGTTCAAGAATGGCTTTCAGACTATTGCGTAAACGGAACATTCGTTGCGCCATTTTAGAAGATGTGACGCCCCTCTCCTTCGCAAGTTCAGTAAGCGCGTCACCATTCCAATATCTTCGCACAAATATTGCTCGATCTTCACGGGACAAAGCTGTGAGCCATTTGCTTATAAGTTCTGAAAGCTCCCTTACCTTAATGGTCTGCTCTACATTTTCGGAGGATGGGATACAATCTTCCAACTCGACAAAAGAAGCTCTATGCCGTTATATCTCTTCTGTGCATGTTTTTTGTTCCAGCGGTTAAAAGACAGATTGCGAATGATGCGTCCCAGGTAAGCAGGGAAAGAACGGGGGCGCTCTGGAGGAACAGCGTTCCATACACACAGATATGTATCATTTACGCACTCCTCGGCATCTTCATGCACAGACAATATGTTCATGGCAATTCTATGACATACCGTATTTCTGATCCGTTTCGGTAATTGCCATCTCATCCCGTTGCCAATATAATTCAATAATGCATGAATCCTCCAAATCTCATCCCCCTTCCTTAAATATTTGAAGGCTTCACTAATATAGACAAGAAAAATGGAGTAATATTTGCTCCACTTTGATTTTTTATGAAAATTTATTAATATATCCGTCACCTTTTCCATCTATAAGCATTCTGTAATTGATTATATCATGTTTACTACTTTAAAAATGGAGTTTTCAGTTTTTCTTTCCTTTCAATAGGAATACCTTTCATCACGATAAATCTTCTATTTTTTTCCTAATTATATCACCTTCAACCTAATTATTCCATAAGTTAAGACAAGAGATATATTTTAAATTGACACTTGACAATTCGTGTTTCATAGAATATATTGACACTAGATATATCGAATATGGATATATAAGTTGGTGAGCTAATGGCTAGAGAACAGCTAAAAAATCTTACCGAGCCGATGTATTACACCTTACTCGCCCTGACCTCACCGCGTCACGGCTATGAGATCATGCAAACGGTAGAGGTGACCACAAAGGGTAGGGTAAGGATCGGTGCCGGAACCCTGTATACTCTACTCTCCCGCTTTGAAAAAGAAAAAATCATCTGTCGGGTGTCAGATGACGGAAGGCGCAAAACATACAGCCTCACGGAAAAAGGACGTGAGCTGTTAGAAAATGAATTCAACAGGCTGCAGTTGCTTGTTGAAGACGGTAATAGTTTTTTAAGAGGTGATCTTCATGGGTAAATTGACCAAAAGAACACTGTTTATGTTTTCTCTCCTTGATTATAAAGCGATGGAAGAATATTTTGAACAGATGCAGATGGCTGCTCAGGGCTGGATGCTGGAGAAAATAGAGGTTATAACCGCTAAATTTAGAAAATCCGAACCGCAGAAGCTTAAATTTTCTGTTGATATCTTCCCCTATATAAGCGCTTTTGACTCCCATGAAAGCAAAAGTGTAACTGAATACCGCGAACTTTGTGAAGCATCGGGCTGGCGCTTTGTCACCTCCAGCAATAAATTCCAGGTCTTTTATGCTAAAACAGATGAAGATCCTATCCCGATCCAGACCGACAGCGTCGTGGAAGAAAAAATCTTGCGCAAATCAATCTTTAGTTCCGAATTTCTTCTCTTTCTAACCTTCTTCTTAATCTTTTTCTTAAGCCTTGGCTCCCTTTTCCCCTTTGATTACAGCAAGCTTTTTACCAACAGCGGGATTGTTTCCACCATCTCTAACCCATTACTTATTCTACCCGTGGCCCTCTATACCGGCTATTATCTTTTGTGGTTCTGGAAAGCGAAAAAAAATATAAAGAGAGGCCTTTCATTGCCGCAAACATCATTGCGGGCCGCTCAATTACGCGGGAACCTCCTGGTCTTTTTTACAGCACTCTTTATCTTCCTTTATCTAACCGCTATTATCGCAGATGCACTTGGAGGATATACATTTGCCTTGTACTTTTTAATTATACCTCTTTCCGGTGTGGCTGTCGGTTTATGGTTTAGGAATATTGTTCTCAACAAGGTACGTAGCCGTACCAAAAATATACTTATTTTTGCCGGGGCTATCTTAGCTATAACAATAATATTTACTTCTTTTACTACAAGTCTGATCATCTCACGGGGAACCCTGTTTGAAGGAATTATCGGTATGAAAAATGAACTTCCTGACGGGTATGCCGCGTCCAAACTAGAGGATTTCGGTTTAAAAGAGGAGCCGCATAATACTGCGTTCATGAGGAACTCCAGCTTTATAGTACCAACAAACTATGAGTACCATGAAATTTCCACAGAGGGCGTAATCCGTACCAGGTATTACGAAGCAATAAACGCCGCTATCGCCGCCTATATCTTTGATGGTATGTTAGAGAGGGAAGGCTCCCTGCTCTATCGCTCGGTAAGCGCTGCACCGGCAGAAGAGTGGAACGTTGATCGCGGATACTATTTAAAGGATGACAGCTCAATGCTCCTGCTTTTAAAGGATAAGCTGGTAATTCTTTTGGACAGCGAATTTGATTTCTCGCTGCCGGAGACAATTGACGCTGCTAAAAGCGGGTTAGATATTAGTGATTGAATTCGTATTAAATCAGAATCAATCTTTAACGCTGCTTTAAATTCGGTTTATCAAACCAATTTAACGTGTATGTTAAAATTAATCCATAAACAGATGCAGATAAAAAATGAGAGACTACAGCAAAAAATGTATGTTCCTCAAGGGTCGGTAGTCGTATAGCAATGGAAACGACATATAGACCAAACCATGCCATTATACCGTACAGCCAACCTTTTGTTGGATGGTTATTACTCGTTAATTTAAGCAATAAAATGGCCAATAGGACCCCTCTCCTGAAAAAAATAATTGACCTATTTGAGCAAAAACTACCTGTGCAGTTGTATCTGGAAGATATCCATAAAGTACGACAGCAGCCCAGTCCAATAATCGCTCCTGATGGAATCCGAAAAGGAATCCCGTCCAATCAATTATATTCATCGCAACACCTGCGACTACACCGCCAATAAAACCTGCTTTAACTCTATCTTTCAAATTATTTCACCGCCCAGTG
>JAAZDR010000089.1 GCA_012512705.1 Bacillota bacterium | reverse complement strand
GCTACCCATCGTCGCCTTGGTGAGCCGTTACCTCACCAACTAGCTAATGGGACGCGGGCCCATCCAAAAGCACTATCCGCGTTTGCCTCTAAACTGAAATCAGTATAGAGGATTATCCGGTATTAGCAGCCCTTTCAGACTGTTATCCCGGTCTCTTGGGTAGGTTGCCCACGTGTTACTCACCCGTCCGCCGCTAGGTTAACTAACGCTCAACATAAGCTGAACAATAGTTAACCCCGCTCAACTTGCATGTGTTAGGCACGCCGCCAGCGTTCGTCCTGAGCCAGGATCAAACTCTCCCGTTAATATTTTAACTGAAAAGTTTTGCCTGGAAGTAAATATTACAAAAAAAAAGAAGCTCAAAGATAGCCTTACCCTGTTTAGTTGTCAAAGAACTTGCTAAGAAAGTCAATAGATCCATCAGTGAATAACGCCGCTTAGGGCCATTTGAAGCAGCGCTAGTATAATAGCACAGATGAATAAACGTTGTCAATACCCTTAAAAATAAGATGTGAACATGTTAGTTTGCTGACAACACAACGTTGTATATATTAGCATAGAGAATTTGGCTTGTCAAATGTTTTTCTCCAATAATTCTTTTCAAACCGTGCTCCACTAATCGCGCGGACGTAGTGTCGGGAAAAGAATCACATCACGTATCGAAGGAGAATCCGTAAGCAGCATAACCAATCGATCAATACCTATCCCCAAACCACCGGCAGGGGGCATACCATATTCCAATGATATTAAAAAGTCTTCGTCCATCATATGCGCCTCTTCGTCCCCGGCATCACGTTGGGCGGCCTGTTTTTCAAAGCGCCGTCGCTGTTCAAAAGGATCGTTTAACTCACTAAATGCATTGGCAATCTCTTTACCCATAATAAAAGCCTCAAAGCGGTAAGTTAGCCGCGGATCTTCATCCATCTGCTTGGCCAGCGGGGAAACATCGACTGGATAATCTTTTACAAATACCGGTTGCAAGAGCTTGTCCTCACAATATTTTTCAAATATTTCATTTAATATTTCTCCCCAGGTAGCGCTATCTTTCACTTCAAGGCCAGCCTTTTCCGCCGCCCTACGGGCAGCAGCGTTATCACTGATTTGACTAAAATCTATACCTGCATGCTCTTTGACAACCTCAAACATGGTTTTCCGCGGCCAGGGCGGTGAAAGATCGATCTCTACCCCCTGATAGTTAACCTTGCTTTTCCCTAAAGCTTCTACGGCAACATAATAAAGCAGTTGCTCTGTAAGCTTCATCATCTCTTCATACCCAACATATGCTTGATATATCTCAATTGAAGTAAATTCAGGGTTATGTATGGTAGAGATTCCTTCATTGCGAAAAATTCTTCCCAGCTCGTATACTTTTTCGATACCTCCAACTAGGAGGCGTTTGAGGTGCAGTTCAGTAGCAATGCGCAAGTATAGATTGATGTCCAGAGCATTGTGGTAAGTAATAAAAGGGCGTGCCGTGGCGCCGCCGGCAATTGGAGACATAATCGGTGTCTCCACCTCTAAAAAACCCTGTTTGCTGAGGTAGCTGCGGATCGCCTGTATAATCCTTGTACGTAATAAAAAGGTCTTTTTAAGCTCCGGATTTACGATCAAATCTAGATAACGCTGCCGGTAGCGTAGTTCCACATCCTTAAGGCCATGCCATTTCTCCGGCAAAGGACGCAAAGACTTTGTCAGTAGGACAAAGTTCTGAACGCTGACAGTAACCTCTCCCTTCTGCGTGCGAAAAACCTCTCCTTTGACGCCGATAATATCCCCAATATCAAGCTGACGATAAAGGGTATATTGATTTTCACCGACATTATCCAGGCGTATATAAATCTGAATTTTCCCATCAGCATCCTGCAGGTGGGCAAAAGAGGCTTTGCCGTGACCGCGTTTACTAATGATCCTCCCGGCAATCTGCACCTCTTCCCCTTCAAGCTCTTTAAAACCTTCGTGAATCTGCACGGAGGAATGAGTTACCGTATACTCCTTGCCAAAAGGGTCAATGCCACGTTCCTTAAGCCACTTTAACTTCTCCCGTCTAACAGCCATTAATTCGTTTAGATTTTCCTCTGTCATAGGTAAACATCACTCCAGATCGAATTATTTGCGAATCTCTAAAATCTCATATTTTAAAGTGCCTGCAGGAACTTTTACCTCTACCACTTCCCCAACACTTTTCCCCAAAATCGCTTTCCCTACAGGGGATTCATTAGATATCTTATTTTCGGCGGGGTTAGCTTCTGCTCGGCCAACCAAAGTATACTCAAATTCTTCTTCAGCCTCAAGATCTCGTAACCTCACAATTGAACCAAGACTGACCACGGCAGTATCAATCTCGCCATCTTCAATGACACGAGCATTGCGCAGCATCTTTTCCAGCGTTATGATCCGGCCTTCAATAAAAGCCTGTTCATTTTTAGCATCTTCATACTCGGAATTGTCAGTAATATCACCAAAACCAATAGCCGTCTTAATCCTTTCTGCTATTTCCCGCCTTCTAACAGTTTTAAGGTAATTAAGCTCCTTCTCCAGTTTTGCTAGACCATCTTTAGTAAGAATTATCTCTTTTTCCGCCATCTATTACTCCCCTTTTCAACGGTATCCTTCACGAGTAAAATATATGTTCCTTAGCTGCTCCTTATACCGACAACTGAGCTGATCAACAATCCGTACAACAAGAGAGTGCCAAGTTTACCTTGACACAGCACATAAATCTATATCCGAACTATTTTGGTTTATGGTCAATTAATTGATTATCATAATAGATTATATACTTTTTCCTATATTTTTAAACACTAAATTTTTCTAGTTTATTATAAAACAGGTAATTCGCATTGTCAAACTAGTGTACTCTAACTTTATCATCAGTTTTCTTTCGTAAGGCATTTTTTCTAATGTTATTAATCTTTTCATCAGTAATAGGGCGTTCAAAACTGCGAAAACCAGCCAGTTTAAAACCGTGTTTGCGTGCAAGGGAAGTAATCTCGTCCACTCTTTCCACCTTCAAGTTACGTCCCAAAGAAAAATTCTCAAACCTTCCTTCTAAGGCCAAAATCATTGTTTCCGCCATACAAGCATAGGAAGTTTTCTTGGGGAAGCCAAAGTTAAAATTAAAATTAACATCCCCTGGAACTTCAACCACCCCACCCTCAATCACGAGCACATCATCACGAAGTTCCTCTACCCGCGGAGAAACATCACGCGGGCGTGCAACATCACAGACAACTGCTCCCGTCTTTAGATCTTGAGGTTCGATTAAGGCCTCGGAAGCCCCGCTGACAGAGATGAGGATATCCGCACGTTGAACAGCCTTTTTAATATCTGAGGTAACCTTAACCGCTAACCCGGTATCATAAAGGATATCTCTCGCTAAGCTCTCCAATCGAGAAATATTGCGGGCAGCAAGGGTAAGGTATTTCGCCTCGCGGGCAAGGATGCGAGCACAAACAGCACCGATGGAACCTGTTGCCCCAATAATCGTGATCTGTGCATTGCGATAATCGATGCCCATTTTCTCCGCAGCCTTTTTAGTACCCTCAAGGGCAGTAGCGACTGTGTAGCTATTTCCGGTAGTTACGGCAATATCCAGGTTACGAGCAATGCTAATGCCGGCGTCGCCGACAACGGAGGTCATTGCTCCTAGACCAACTATTTTTGCACCTAACTTCTGAGCCTTTTTACCAGCTTGTATGATCTTTTGGATAACCTTATCCTCTGGTAAAGAAAGCATCTGCTTTGAGGTAAGATTTACAGATACAAAATTCCCCACAGCTTCCCCATAAGGGCTGACAACACCGGTAATCTCCGAGACCTTTATCGGCGGCAAATAAGTGACCATCTTTTCTGTCACTCCTCGGGGCAGGTGGCGCAGAGCTTTAAATTTACGAAAAATATCTTCTAGCACAATAGGATGAATTATAAAAGCAAACCTGTTCTCCATTTATGTTTTAACCTCCCAGTTGTCCGGATTGTTTTTAAGAACGTCCTTAGAAGTATACAAGACGCGGTTTAAGATCAAGTTTTTCTAGAAGAGATTCATATTCCTGCGGGGTCAACTCCTCCTTTTTCCCTGAGAGAGCTACGAGCATTGCTTCCATAACATTTGTTCCAAAAGAGCGTCCCTCTAATTCTGGTGTAGTGGTTATAAGTAACTTGACACCGCTTTTCTTAAGGAGAAACAGGTCATCCGGGGTAACTGTATTAGTGATAATTGTTTTCCCATCCAAGCGACTTGGCATATAGCACCGTATAAAATGAAAATCCCCGGCGATTATGTCTGCCTCCTCAAAATAGCGGGGAAACCGTGGTTTATTTTCCTCCTGTTTTTCTCCTGTGGGATAGATCAGCCTAAAAGGAAGAAGTCTGATAACCGGTACCAAAAGCCGTGCAAGAAGTGCCAATACCTTTAAAGAAGTAACCGGAAAAGGCAGTCCGAGGACATAAAGCACATCCCCATAAATTACCTCACAGTTTAACTCTTGCATCGCCTCTGCCATCCCAAACCGATCCATGGCGCAGACCAGCAGGACCTTCTTCCTTTCATTAAAAATGCCCTTCTCTTTAGCAAGATGGCGGATAATCCTGCGTTCCAGGGTGTTCTTCAATCCCGAGCCATCAACAATGGGAGTTAAACGTGCTGCAGCAGCAATTTTTTGTGCGTCACGCAAGGTATAACGCCGATCTACTGCTTGGATATAAAGATCTATACCCCCTAAACCAAAAGCGTCAACCTTACCGTCAAACTCCTTGATTAAAGCAATCATCTTTTGAATATCGCCATCCGTCCCGATACGCTCCAGACGAAACTTCTCTCCAAACAGCTCAATTTCTGCTGCATGATCCCGTTTCGACGATCCAAGGCTTACACTTACTACACGTTTCATTAAACCAACCCCTTTACTATTGATTTGTCCCCAAACCTTACTTCTCAAATAAGCTCGCTGATCAGTCTCTTATAGCGTGCAGGATCAAGGTGACAGTCCGCTTCAATCGGAGAGCGCCCCAGCTCTAAAAAAACCAGTTCCTTATCAAACAGCGCTTCCGCCACCTGGAACCATTTCTTAGAGCTGATCAAAACTAATAGATCAAACTCTTTCAAAACAGTGAGTATCTGCATGATTCGCTCAAAAAAATCTAACCCGCTGCCCTTTTGTACAAGCTCCCAACGATCTTTGTTGTTCATAAATAAGGTGAAATCAACTCCTGCTTGATCGCTTATCTCTTCCAGCTCTTCTAAATTTTTTAGGGGAAAGCCGATCACAGCGATCTTTTTCCCTTTACGCACCTCTCCAAGTGTTTCCAGACGAGAGATAAAGCTGCGATCCAAGTTGAGGCGCTGTGCTGTTTCTTGCTGTGAAAAACCCTGCATCCGAAGCTTAAATACCTTATCTATTAACCTGTTGAGCTTTTGTAAGCTAATTAATTTCTCCCCAATACGATAGAAGTCCACTGTCTCACATCCCTTCTATGTATACATAAATATTTATGTTGTTATTATGCAGCCTATGTGCACAATCTTGTAAACAATTTTAACAGCTTTATCTCTGGAAAACAAGAGAAAAATTAATAAGAGCGAATAAAGACGTTATAAAA
This sequence comes from Bacillota bacterium, assembly GCA_012512705.1. Classification (GTDB taxonomy): domain Bacteria; phylum Bacillota; class Dethiobacteria; order DTU022; family JAAZDR01; genus JAAZDR01. Next base: position 15 of record JAAZDR010000089.1, on the reverse strand, counting down.
AAAGCTGCTCCTATG
>JAAZDR010000088.1 GCA_012512705.1 Bacillota bacterium | reverse complement strand
TACCCATTCTGTTCTTGGTTTTAGCAGCGGTAAGCGTGCTTCCGGAGCCCATAAATGGGTCGAGGACGCAATCTCCCTCCGTGGTAAAAATATCAAGTAATCTTTCTACAAAGTTGAGTAGGAAAGATTGCCGGGTACTTGAGTTTAAGTTCTTCACTGTTTTTTTTGATATCGCTCCAGACACTGATCGAATATCTAAGCCATTTTTTGCCGTCGATTCCGATCTTTTTTTTCATATTTATCCCCTGGGTTTAAAAATTTATTACTAAGATCATAATATTTCGGTTTTCGGTTTTTAATTTCCTTTTGCGATGCTATGCCGAACTTGTTGAAATACAAGTCCTGGCCGGAGTTAGTAACTTTAAGAGAATTATTAAGCCCCTTACAGATAATCTATACTGTAAGGGGGCTTAGTTTTAGAGATATTTCAAAACAAGGTCACCAACCTCAGAGGTGCTGTAACCCATTTCACCAGCAGCAAGGCTCTGTAAATGTTTTTCACAGACCTGGGCTACCGCATTTTCAATGCGAGCAGCACCGTGAGGCTCACCAATATAGTCGAGCATCATTGCACCAGCACAGATAGCAGCGAGAGGATTAATTTTTCCTTGTCCGGTGTATTTTGGGGCTGAGCCACCGATTGGTTCAAACATGCCAATACCTCCTGGATTGATATTACCCCCGGCAGCAATACCCATACCGCCCTGGATCATTGCCCCAAGGTCAGTGATGATATCGCCGAACATATTATCCGTTACAATTACATCAAACCATTCAGGATTTTTAACCAGCCACATATTCAGAGCATCTACATGGTCGTAATCAGTTTCAATTTCAGGATATTCTGCGCTCAATTGATTGAAAATACGCTCCCAGAGGTCAAAAGCATAGGTAAGAACATTTGTTTTTCCGCAAAGGGTAAGTTTGTTTTTTTTCTTACGCTGGCGGCAATATTCAAAGGCATAGCGCAGGCAACGTTCTACTCCCTTGTAAGTATTAATTGATTCTTGTATCGCTATTTCATCCGGAGTTCCTTTCTTTATGAATCCTCCGGCACCAACATAAAGCCCTTCGCTATTTTCGCGCACGACAACGAAATCAATATCATCTGGACCTTTATTTTTAAGTGGAGTGTCAACACCCGGATAAAGCTTAACTGGCCGCAGGTTTATGTACAGATCCAGTTCGAAACGCATTTTCAACAAAATTCCTTTTTCGAGGATACCGGGCTTAACGTCAGGGTGTCCGATCGCTCCTAAGTAGATTGCATCAAACTCTTTAAGCTCATCCAATGCAGCATCGGGAAGGAATTCGCCGGTTTTCATATAATGTTCGCCACCAAAGGGATATTCAACAGTCTCCAACTTGAATCCTTCTTTTTCTCCTACAGCCTGCAAAACCTTCAGTCCTTCTCTAACCTGTTCCGGTCCTGTCCCGTCACCAGGCACAACAGCTATTTTATAAGCCATTAAATTTTATCCCCCTTTTAAAATCTTTTAACTATCAATATAATACACTAATGTGGTCGAGTAAAGAAAAATTTGCTTTATTTTTTGTCTATGAACTGAACGCTATGTTATAATATTAACGCTATAAGGAGGGAAAACTCTTGTTAAAATTACTATGTCCCGATCTTTTTCTGGACAATATTTATGCTTTAGACCATAAATATTTAAAAGAAAGAGGTATAAAAGGAATTATTACCGACCTTGACAATACTCTTGTCCCCTGGAATGAGCGCTCCTTTTATCCGCGGTTAGGCTCTTGGTTGCGCGAACTTCAGAGAGAAGGACTGAAGGTTTGTATTGTTTCCAACAATTCGCATCAGCGAGGGGCAGAGATGGCTGATGCTTTGGGGGTTCCGGCTGTCTGGAAGGCTGTCAAACCGCGAAGGATTGCTTTTCGGCGTGCCTTGAAAATGCTTAACCTTGCTCCTGAAGAAGTAGCAGTAATCGGTGATCAGATTTTTACAGATATATTGGGCGGTAATCGTTTAAGCCTTTACACAATTTTAGTTACGCCGATAAATAAGCGTGAATTTATTGGTACCCGTATAATGCGTTGTCTAGAACGCCTAGTAATTTCGCAGTTGAAAAAGAGGGGACTTTTCCCTTGAACTCTGCTTAATTTTGGTGTATAAACCTCTTTTTCTCAGAGAATAATAGGGGAAAAGGGGGAGCATGGCACCTGATGCAAAAACAGGTTACGATTGAACACAGTCTGATTTTTAAGCCCGAGGATCTTGAAGAAGAAGGGGCATTTCTTGAAGCTTTGCGTGGTGCGCTGTGTGAAGTGCGTAGCGTTCACCCGCAGCTTCAGGGGTATAGATTAATAGATATTGGTTTTTTGCCCAGAAGTGATGTAATATTTTTAAGGTTTTATTTTGCTGAAGAAATATAAGAAATAAAAAAGCAGGAATTTTTTTCTTTTTTGTAGAAGACTATAATATACCGGATAAATATTTACATTGTAATAAGGCAAACTTACTGAAAAGTAAGGACGCAAAACCTCAGACCTAAGGCCTATGCTAAGGTTGCTAGGTTGCCCTTTTGTAAATCATAACAAGTTTAGGTTTTTTATATACTAGGGGAACCCTAGTATATTTTGTTTTTAATTCGCATTACAAGCTTTCTTTATAAACACAAGGATGGTTATTAAAGTATGACTATTTTTTACCATACGCGTGTAGGCAATTATCTAATGGAAGCAGGGGTGATCTCAAAAGGACAGCTCAATCTAGCTCTAAAAGAACAGCGTCTTACGAAAAAGCGTCTCGGCCAGATATTGGTGGAGAAGGGGTTTGTAACTGAAGAAAAATTTATTGAGACCCTAGAAAAACTGCTTGGGATTCCTTATGTCAATCTATATAGTTATGACATTGATCCAGAGGTCGCAACCTCGATACCAGCGTTTCTCGCCCGACGCCATCATGTCATTCCTATTCAAAAACAGGAGAATAAAATTATTCTAGCGATGGCTGACCCGCTAAATGTAATTGCAATAGATGATGTGGCGATGAGCACCGGTGCGGAAATTGAAACGGTGATCTCTACTGAGAAATCGATCGACCAGGCAATTGATCAGTTCTTTGGACTGAAAGAATCAATGGAAGAGACCCTGCAGGATCGCGGTACAAAAATGCCAGAGGAAGATGAGGCAAAAAAACTGGAACAGCGGGCGATTGTAGAAGAAGCGCCAATTGTCAGGGTCGTAAATTCCATTATCCATCAAGCAGTAAGTGAGGGGGCAAGCGATATCCATATTGAACCGCTGAAGAAGGGCTTGCGTATTCGCATGCGTATTGATGGCGTACTGCATGAATTAATGAAGCCTCCAAAAGATGCTCAGCCGCTGATCATCTCGCGAATTAAAATTATGGCAGGAATGGACATTGCGGAACGTCGCCTTCCCCAGGATGGACGCTTTCAGGTGAATGTTGGGTTTAAGGAAATCAACATACGAGTTTCTGCCCTGCCCACAATCTTTGGGGAGAAAATTGTTTTAAGAATTCTCGACAAGGAACGGATAGTTTTACCCCTTGGGTCTCTTGGTTTTAATAGCTATAACGAAAAAACCTATCGTCGCTTCATAGAGAATACAGCCGGTATGGTTTTGGTTACCGGTCCTGCTGGATGTGGAAAGACTACAACTCTTTATTCAACAATAAATTACTTGAACGCTTTGGAAAAAAATATTATTACTGCTGAAGATCCTGTCGAGTATCATCTAGATGGCATTAACCAGGTTCAAGTTAACAGCCGCATCGGTCTTTCGTTTGCCGCGGCTTTACGGACAATTTTACGTCAGGATCCAAACGTGATCATGGTTGGCGAGATCCGCGACCGGGAAACAGCGGAGATCGCAACACGTGCTGCTCTCACAGGGCACCTTGTTTTTAGCACCTTGCATACAAACGATGCTCCGCGTGCCATCTCCCGCCTTCTTGATATGGGCGTAGAATCTTTTCTCATCGCCTCCTCGCTGATAGGTGTTGTTGCTCAGCGTCTGGTGCGTTTGATTTGTGAGCATTGTAAAGAGGAACACACCTTTACCCCTGATCAAAAACGACTTTTTCGACAGCTTTCCGGCAGCGATATTTTACCGCAGATTTACCGCGGCCGCGGTTGTAGACACTGTAATCAAACAGGCTACAAGGGAAGAATTGCCATTCATGAGATTGTTGCCGTAGACAGCCGAACCAAGGAACTAATTCTCGAACGCGCAACTGCTGATGAGTTGCGTAAAGCAGCCTTAGAAAGAGGAATGATTACCATGTTGCAAGATGGGCTTAATCGTATGGCAGATGGTCTTACTACTTTTGATGAGGTTCTACGTGTAGCCTATAGTTTATAGTTATTTTTAGGGGGAGGTATGGGGATGCGGATAGATGTCCTCCTAAAGGAGGCAACGGACAGAGGGGCTTCAGACCTTCACCTCACTGTAGGTGTGCCGCCGTTGATCAGGCTCCATGGTGAGCTTGAGCCGCTAGATTATTCAGAACTTAAACCTGAAGATACCGCTAATTTAGTTTCTCAGTTAATGGATGAGGTACAGCTAGAAATCTTAGCTCAGAATGGCGAACTAGACTTCTCATACAGTCTCCCAGGGATAGGTCGCTTCCGCGTTAATGCCTATCGCCAGCGCGGTCAAAACGGGATGGCTGTGCGTGTAATTAGTGAAAAGATTCCTGATTTAGAACAGCTTGGGCTCCCCGATGTAGTCAAGGAGTTTGCACGTAAGCAGAAAGGTTTAATTCTCGTAACCGGCCCTACTGGCAGCGGTAAATCAACTACCTTGGCAGCAATGATCAATTTGATTAATAAGGAGCGTCGCTGCCACATTCTCACTCTGGAGGATCCGATTGAATTCGTGCACCGCCATGGGAAAAGTATGATTAACCAGCGAGAGATCGGCTATGACACTACTTCTTTCGCTCATGCTTTGCGGGCAGCGCTACGACAGGATCCAGATGTAATCCTCGTTGGGGAGATGCGCGACCCAGAGACGATCGGTATAGCAATTACTGCAGCAGAAACGGGGCATTTGGTCATGGCTACCCTCCATACAGTTGATGCTCCACAGACAATTGACCGCATTATAGATGTTTTTCCGCCTCATCATCAGCAGCAGGTGCGCGTTCAGCTTGCCAACAACCTCAACGGAGTAATTGCCCAGCAGCTTTTGAAAAGGAAAGACGGTCTGGGAAGGGTAGCTGCTGTAGAGATCCTTGTCTCTACCCCGGCCGTACGCAACTTGATCCGCGAAGGGAAGATTCATCATATTTATTCTACCATACAAACTGGGGCGCGTTTCGGAATGCAGAGTATGGATTCTCATATCTGTCGCCTTTTTGAATCTGGTCTGATAAGCCGAGAAGAAGCGCTCAAACATGCTGTAGACGCGGAAAGCCTGGCGAAAACGCTTGCCAAAGTTATGCCGTGAACTACAACAGCTTGATGACGGAGGGGAGATAAGTGCCTCAATATTACTATCGAGCTAGAGATTGGCAGGGGAAAAAACAGGAGGGCTACCATTTTGCTAACAGTATTAAGGAAGTGGTGGAATATCTGCACAATCAGAACTTTGTCATTCTTAATGTAAAGGAAGTAAAACAGAAAACGAAGGCACTAGGTGAAAGCAGCCTTGTGGGGATGTTGATTCCGCAAAAAAAACCAACTGCTAAGGAGTTGATGGTTTTCTGTCGGCAGTTTGCCACAATGATCAGGGCTGGAATTACAGTTCTACACTCACTGGAAATCCTCGCCGAACAGGCAGAGAACAAGCACTTCGGGAAAAGGCTGTCAGCAATAGTTTTGGACCTAGAGAAAGGATATGATCTGGCTGGGGCGATGGCCCAGCACCGTGATTTTCTTCCAAGAATCATGCTTAACATGGTGGAGGTCGGGGAAGCCGGCGGCATCCTAGACATTGTCCTCAACAGACTTGCTGACCACTTTGAAAAGCAGCATGATTTAGAACAGAAAATAAAGTCTGCAACTATCTATCCAGCGGTAATTTCTTTTGTTGCCATAGCTGTGGTTTTCTTTATGATCACATTTGTTGTGCCCACTTTTGCTGACATTTTCATGGTTATAGGGGTGGAGATGCCATTTTTAACACGCTTTTTATTAGTATTGGGGGATCGCCTGCTGCACTTCTGGTGCTTGCTTTTGGGAGGGGCGCTTGTAGTGGTTCTTTCTTTCTGGCGCTATGTAAAAACTGACAAAGGGCGTTTCCAGTTTGACAGCCTGCGTTTGAGATTGCCACTCGTAGGATCATTTTACCAAAAGGCGCTGATGGCTCGTTTCAGCCGCACTTTCAGCATTCTTATAGCTAGTGGCGTTGATATCATTACCTCCTTGGATCTCGTTTCGCGGGTTATTAATAACGCGCGGATCGCCCAGGTGATAAACCAGGCACGGGATAGTGTGAGCCAGGGACATACGCTTTCTGAATCCTTGCGTGCGGAAAGGCTTTTCCCGCCGATGCTCATAGCGATGATAGCTAGCGGCGAGGAGACGGGGGCATTAGATGAGCTGCTGTCCAAGTCCGCTGACCTTTATGAAGCAGAAGTGTCCTATGCCCTTGAGCGCTTGAGCTCTGTTATAGAGCCAGTATTAATTATTGTTATCGGTGTATTTGTCGCTCTTATAGTTATTTCTCTGGTGATGCCGATGTTTGAGTTTTATCAGATCGTTTGAGGGACAGCGCCGGTTAGGTTCCTTAGGGTATATAAAAAAATATAGGATGGGGAGAGAATGATTTTTAAAATTGTTAATTTTTTGCGTGGTTTGCGTATGGATGACAAAGGGTTTACACTGATTGAGCTGTTGGTTGTGATCGCGATCATCGGTATTATTGCTACTATTGCAGTGCCGGCTGTGGTGAATAGAATTGAAGACTCTAAATACGCTGTTGAAGAGATCAACGTCCGACTAATCAATTATGCTATTCAACTATATGAAATTGACCATGGAAAACTTGGAGCTGATGATGTTGGAGATATTGCCGATTTAAAAAATGATAGTGCCAGTTTAATTCCCGATTACTTAGAGCAAGAACCGGCCGATCCATGGGGGGACGGTGATTTTTCATATGAGATAGTTGCAGTAAATAAAGAGGGCAAAAAAGCAAAGAATGATGATGAGATAGTTGCTTTTCGTGTCGTAGCCAGAACTCCCTCTGAAGATGATCAATGAAAGCTGAATAGGAGATATTAATGAGAACTATATTAGTTTTGATCATTATTTTTTTTGGACTCCTCACCGGTAGTTTCCTAAACGTCCTCATCCATCGGCTCCCGCGGAAGGAGTCGGTGGCACTTCCTCCTTCGCGATGCCCTGCCTGCGGGCGGCGGTTAAGGGTAGGGGATCTTGTTCCTGTTTTAAGTTATATAATTTTGCTCGGACGCTGCCGCCATTGCCGCATACCGATAAGTCCCCGCTACCCTCTGGTTGAACTACTATCGGTAGGGATTTTTTTACTTTTGTATCTGCATTTTGGGCTTTCTACTTCTTTAATTGTTCATTTATTTTTGCAATTACTTTTACTGGTGATTGCTTTTATCGATCTGGAGCACAGACGGGTGCCTAATATTTTAATTGTTATCGGCTTTGCGTTCGGTCTTTGCTTCCAGCTTTTTTTCTCGCAGCATGGTTGGGGGCAAGCGCTAGCTGGAATGTTTTTGGGAGGCGGAATATTCCTTTTAATTATTGTTATCTCTCGTGGAGGAATGGGTGCCGGAGATATGAAGCTGATGGCTCTAGTTGGATTCTACCTTGGCCTAGCGGACACGCTAATGGTGATCTTTTTTGCCTTTGTTTTTGGTGGTCTGAGCAGTATTGTGCTCCTACTTCTTAAACAGCGTAGTCGGCGCGATTATCTGCCTTTTGCTCCATTTATTGCCCTTGCTGTATTTGTTACACTTTTTTGGGGAAGAGAAGTCTGGACCTGGTACCTCAGTTTAGCCAGGCTGCATTAAAATAGAAAGACAAGATTCAAAAAATTATAGAATTTTAGTCAGTTAATTGGGACGGTGGTATTTGTGAGAGCTTTTCTGAGAACCAAGGTCTGGCTAAAAAATGAGGAAGCTTTTAGTCTTGTTGAACTGCTGGCTGCGCTTACTATTCTTTCATTAATTATTGCGCCGCTTCTTTTTCTTTTCCTTACCAGTATAGATACCGTTATTAGAGGAGGGGCGCAGACTATAGCGGTGAACCTTGCCCAAGATAAACTGGAACATCTCAAAGATCGTGGGTTTTATAATCTTATTACCGAATACCTTGTTGAAGGGAATTCACCGGAAATCGAACTAGAGATTGACGGTTATGAAGGCTATACACGCAGAACCTCAGTTCAATTGGAAGAGATTGAAATACAGGACGCAGAGACGACCGAGCCTTACATTCTTGAAGTACTTCATTTGGAGGTTATAGTATCCTGGCAGAATAAAGAAAATGAGTGGGAAGTTGTCCTGGAGTCATACCTCGCGGATAGGTGAATGTGATGGTTTTTGTTAAAGAAGATGGTTTTACCTTGGTTGAAGTACTGGCATCACTGGCGATTATGAGTATATTTTTTGCAGGCGTTTTTTCTTTTTATGTCTTCGGTATGCGCGGCTGGCAACAGGGTGTAAGCCGTATGGAGCGCCAGCAAAATATGCGTATTGCCTTGGAGAGGATTACCGAGGAGCTCCGTTGGGCTGAAGAGATAAAAGATTTCAGCGATATGGCTGCTGGTTATGAATACTCTGAGATGTTTTACAGTAGGCTTGAGGAAGGAATCAATAAACGCTATCGTTTCTACCTCAGAGGGGAACAGCTTGTCTGGGAATCATATCTTAAAGGGAAAGTGAACTCTTATAATGTTATTGCCCTAGGGATTACGGAATTAAGGTTTAGGGTTAATGGGGGCAAGGTGATTACCGTCGAGCTGACTGCTGAGGATAACGGCCATGTTATCCGCATGCAGAGTGCTGTTCGGCCACGAAATCTTTAGAAGGTGGAATTATGCATATAACTTTTTTAAAAGAAGACGGTTCTGCTTTGCTTACAGTTTTGGCTTTTATGCTTGTGCTGACAATAATCGGCACAGCATTCATCGGCAACTCGTTGACAGAAGCGAAAATTGCTGTCAGCCAGATGCATAATGTACAGGCCTACTATATTGCAGAAGCAGGGCTAGAAATAGGGATCGCTGCCCTACGGTGCGATTTCGGATTTGCTCCGCCTAATGGTTCACCTCTGACAGGTGTACTTAATGGCGGTACATATACAGTGACTTTTGATAATATATCGGATGTGAAGCGCAAAGTATTGTCTACCGCTACCTATAATAACGTTGAAGCAATAGTTGTTGCAGAGGTGGAATTGGCTCCTCTTTATCAGGATGCATTGACGGTTTTTGAAAAGCTGGAACTGGAGGGGATTACTATTAACGGCAATATCCATGTAAATGATAGGCTGTATGTAAAAGGAAATAAAGAGTCGACTATTAATGGCAGGCTCAGCTACACCGATCGCCAGCGGATAAATATTCAAAACAGTTACCTAAAAGTTCAAAAGATAGTTGACAAAGAGCAGGAGGACAGCTTTCTTCTTTTTACCGATGCAGGGCAGATACCTCAGGCGTGGCAGGCCACAGAGATACCGATACCAGCGATTGATTTTGAGAATTTTACTGAGCATAGTGATATTGTTTATGATAAGGCATATTTCTGGTCTGAACCGCCGGATGAGAATAAGGTTCTCTTCAGGGATAACCTACACATCGATGCTGAAGATAATTTTATATTTGACGGGATGATTATAGTTGATGGATACGTTCATCTTGACGGGACTTTTAACGAAGGTTATGCTAACCATTCTTTAATCATCGTCGCTAAGGATAGCATTGTTATTGGCGATAGTTTTGGTAAAGGTATTAATGTTGGTGGCAAGGTGTTTCTTTGTTCCGAAAAAGACATTAAAATAACTAGTGGCGGGGCTTTGAGCTCCTGGGATCTTACAGGAATAATTATCGCTCCTGACGTTGCCCTAGACAATGGTTCTTTTACCTATGATACCAGTGTCCTCGATGAGTATAGTCAATATTTGCCGGAGTATGGGATCATTGTAAGCAGATGGAGCAAGTATTAAGGGGAGAACAGAATGGGGAAGAAGATTAAGGTAAAAGGGAAGTATTCACCATTAGGGCTGGATATCGGTTCCCAATATATAAAGGCCTTCCAACTCTGTCACAGTCGGGGAAGAATTCTTCTTTCTAACTATATGATTACCAGAACGCCGGAGAGTGTGGTGCAAAACGGGATCATTACTGATCCGAAGGCTATTGTTAAACAGTTACCCATAAGGATGTTTCGGAACCGGAAGGTAAATATTGCCATTACTGGTCATGATTTGATCATGCGACAGATTGAACTGCCGTTAATGTCTGTAAAAGAATTATCGGAAGCTATTCGCTGGGAAGCAGAGAAACACATTTTGATACCGGTAGAAGAAGCTGTTGTAGACTATATCAACCTAGGAGAAAGGGTAACTAGAGAGGGGATGGTGCAGCAGATCTTACTCGTAGTTGCTGCCCGTGAAGTGATTAACAGCTATATGGACACAGTGAAGGAACTGGGTTTATACCCGCTTGCAATTGAAGTTCAGCCTTTATCACTTATTCGACTGCTTGCTGTTAGCCGTCTTTTTTCTGAATCAACTTCGGAGAGTGAACCCCATGCGAAAAAAGAGAAAGCGACAACTTCTAGGGAGAAAAAAAATGCCCTTGTTTTGGAAATTGGTTGGGAGAAAACAACACTAGTTGTTGTCGAGGATGGCAGATATAGTTTTTCGCGTATCCTTGGAATCGGCTGCCTTGAGTTTTGTGAACAAGTTGAAAGAAGCACGGGAGTTGAGCGCCAAAAGTCTTTAAAACTACTTCATGGCGACAGTGCCTTTATGCAACCTGGCGTACAGGACGCAGCAGATATACTTCTAAAGGAAGTACAACGTTCCCTGGATTATTATTTTTCGCAGATGCAAAACCGGGGGAAAAAAATCGCTAACTTTTACCTTCTTGGCGGTGGGGGAAAGATAAACGGGATCGAGGCGTTTCTGGGGAAAGGTTTGCAGATGAAACCGCTTGCTTTAAACCCGTTCAGTTTTATTGACAGCCATCCACATTTTGCCCTTTCTGATCTTGAGCGTGATGCTTCTTTCCTATGTGTGGCTGCAGGACTGGCCTTAAGGGGGTGGCTTCGCTGAAGACAGAAATTAACTTACGCCCTCCGGAATTTCAAAAGCAGAACGAATTCTATTTGCCTCGAGTTATAAAAACAGTTCTAGTTTTAATTGGAATAGCGGCTCTTGGCT
>JAAZDR010000087.1 GCA_012512705.1 Bacillota bacterium | reverse complement strand
GCATATTTGCGCATTAAAACCGCCCTAAAATAAATAATTGGAATAAAAAACAAACGCAATTAAAAACATTATACCAGATTTTAAAAATAAACGCATTAAAAAAAGCTTTTGATAACCGGAGATAAGTCTGACTCATCATTAATTTAAGAGTGGTATACTTATACTAAAAATTCCTGGTCAACTAACGTCGCCCTGAGCAAATCAGTAAAAACTTGGGAAAACTGCGGGATAAAGGGGTTAGCTTTATTCAAGCGGAGATAAAACAGCTTTACCCTAAAAAGCGCTATGTTGAAACTGATTTAGGGGTTTTGTATTATGATTACCTGATAATCTCTCTAGGTGCGGAACACCATCCGGAAACAATACCAGTCAAATTGAAGGGGCCTATAACCCATACAGCTAATCTGTAATGGCCGCGGATAAAACACCTTTATCGCTTGTATACTTGTATTCTGAAGAATACAGAAGGTAGGAAAAAGTAAGCGCCAGGACAATAGAAAGAAGAGCAGCGAGCAGGCGTGTTCTTTTAATCTTTTTAAGAAAATTCAGCTCCTTCATCGGCACACTCTTTTTGTGGGCAATAACATCAGCACTTAATGCCTTGTAAACCTCACGGCACTTTTTACAGGATTCTAGATGCTCTTCAACAGCTTTGTCAGTTTCTGCATGCGTGAGTTTTTCCACATAATTAGGCAATAGGTCTTGGACAATGCTACAAGACAAACCTGATTTCATACTGCCCCCCCCTTTAACAACTTCTGTTTGCCTCTATAAAAGGTTACACGCGCCCAGGTCTCCGTCCGGTTTAAGATATCGCCAATCTCCCGGAAGCTAAGATCTCCCGTAAGCCTCAGATAGATAACTTCCCGCGTCTTTTCATTAAGGTTCTGCAGTCTACGGTATAGTTCGATCTTAGACTCTTTAAGCAGTATTTCCTCTTCTACATGCTCTTTTGCCGGCAATTTGAGTTCAATTTCGTCTAAAGAATAACGGCTAAATGGTCATCGCGGGTCATGCAGAATATATATTTATACACTGTCTGAAAGTAGTCGCTATAAAGCTGCTCCATATTCTGCATTTAATCACCCCTTACTTATTAGTCTCTGAAAACGTCTTTTCGTTACAATAAATAAATATAAAGTTAAAAAAAATTGATCCCCGAGCGAATAGGGGATCAATTTAGTCAATAGGAATCGATCGTCCTCTCTACCTTGTTTGCACTACTACTTTTTCTTCCTTTTCTAACCTCAGTACTCTCGCTACACTCTTATAGACCAAGAATGTAATAACACTGTTAGCCCCGGCTTTAATCAAGTTGAAGGGAATGATAATCGGCACTAACATCGAGACAACCATTTCCCTGGTAGCTCCCATGAAATAAACGGTAAAAACTAGATTTAAAGGGATCATCATTAACGTCATTACTATACTGCCGCAAATAAGAGCAATTACTGCGCCAAGACGATCATGCTTGTAACGGTAGAGCGTTCCTGCCACCAGAACAAAAGAGCCGGTAGCAAAGGCATGCATAACAATACCTACCCAACCACTTTGCACGGAAACCGTCAATCCCTGAACAATCGATACAGCGATCGTCAGTAACAGGCCGCTCAAGGGCCCGAACAAAAAGGTACCGATCAAAATCGGGACATCGGCCATATCGTATTCCAGGAAAGGGGCTGCAGGGAAAATAGGGAACCGCACCATATAGACTAAGACAATCGATAACGCCACCAACATCGCCATTTGAACCAATTCTTTTACGGTTTTGTTTTTCATAAACTCTGCTCCTTACTTAATAGTAATTTTTCGGGAGCTAAAAATGCCCCCGAAGTTCGGGGGCATAGTAAATACGATACAGTGTACATATACAGATGTACAAATCTGTATTCTCCGCTTCTCCCATCCGGACTATACCGTCAGCGCCGGATTCTAACCGGCTCAGCTATACGCTCGCGGGCTCGTCGGCTCTAAGGCCGCTTCACCGCCGGTGGGGAATTTCAGCCCGCCCCGAAGCTTCAATTTTATTATATAATCATTCTTTAAAGTCGTCAATGTGTAAAAAATCTTTTTTTGACTAAAAATACGGAGTCAGAGCCGCATATTTCTCATATGCCTATCTATTTTTGCCCAGGGCCAGTTGTGCTTGACCTGTGCTACTCATTCCACCACCTCTTCTTTACTCAAGTTACCCGGGGAATTTCCTTTATATGTTTGCTTAAAATAGATTGCAGTTTGAGCAACTGTGAGCTATCTCCCTCAATTTTAACCTTACCGGTTAAAAAGGCCTTTGTCGGATTGAGCTTTCCCCCGATGATTTTATAAAAATTTTCTTCAGAAACTTGTATAAGACACGTAGTCTTTAAAGGCTTACCTGCCAACCACTCAATCCTTTCTTTACTAATTATTAATTGATAACTACCTCCCGTGCTCTCTAATAAATCTAACTCTAAAACAGCGTCTATCTCATCCAGCTCTGAAGATATTACCCCCAGCTTTTGCACAACGAAATCCAGCACCTCTGGAATAGTCAAAAACTATGATCCCTCCTTTGGAAATCTAAGAAACAGCAATCTTTAATATCGTATGTTTTATAAAGTATAGTTGTTCATTTATTAAACTAATCTACAGACATCAACCCATTCAATGCAGCCTGAATATCGTTCCAGTTCTGAAATGCTTAATTCAATAGCACTATTGCCGCTTCCGCAAGCGGGAAAAACGGTTTCAAAGCGTTTAAGGGATTCATCAAGGTAAACATCTACTCCTTCTTTAATTCCAAAGGGGCAGACTCCGCCAACAGCATGTCCTATTAATTCTATTACTTCTTCCGGAGAAAGCATCTTCGCCTTAGTGCCAAATCTTTCTTTATACTTTTTATTATCGATCTTTGCATCTCCTGCAGTTACAATAAGAATTGGCTTTTCACTAACCTTAAAAGCTAGCGTCTTTGCAATGCGCGCCGGTTCACAATTAAGCGCTTTAGCCGCCAGATCAACTGTTGCGCTGGAAGCGTCAAACTCCATTATCCTATCTTCCATATCCCACTTCCTAAAATATTGTTTCACTTCTTCGATTCCCATGTAACTTCCTCCCAAGCGATTGTTTCGTTTTGTTCAAGTTTATAACCCTCGATTGTAGGGGATTGCTTGTTGGTTGCCCTAGTAGATTTTTAATAGTACGGCAAAGTCTAACCAATCGATACTAGGCTCTCCATTCTCTGTGCCATAGATACTTTGGAAGATAACCATTATTTTTAGGTGCTCCGTTTCATCGACAAAAATCATTTCCTCATTTTTTAAACTGTCTTTCCCAATGTTAGCATTATGAATATCCAGGGCCGCTTCCGCTATATCTTTTGTGTATAAGAGCTGACCATCCTTGCTGATTTTAAGTGTCTCCGCTTCGTAAGCAATACTAAGCGAATCCTTATTAATCAAAGTTCCTTCTTCCTGGAATTCGGCAAACGAAGGGATAAAATAATCGTAATCCCCCACATCCAGCAGCCCAAATGTTTCTTCAGGATGATGCCTGAAATAGGCTGTCTGTGTACTGCTGAGGGCAAAGTCAAAGCCAAAAGTTTCTTCCATATCACTCATGGAAAAATCTTGGGGCAAAACATGAAGTTCGTTAAGATTATGATTTCGCTCAAAATACTGGACAATAGAGCTAATGCTGACTTTATCGCTTTGAGGAATTTCCGCAGAAGGAACGATTTCCCCATCCACAAGCATGTTATTCCTTAGCAAAAGTTTCTTCATCTGCATATTCTGACTGTATTTAGAAACGCTATAGGCACTCCAAGGCCCAGAAACCGCAAACACAGCAACCAAAGCAAGCGACAGCACGATCTTAATATTCATAGCATCTCTTTTTAAGGCATAATAAAGCATACAACCAGTTGTCCAAAGACCGCCGATTAGCACAAAATATCTGTTTTCCGTTATTCCGTAAGCGCTAATGCGAATCCCCATCGCGGCAAACATCATTATCATCAAGGGCAAAATCAGTTTGGGGAAGTAGGCAATGAACAGGCGAGCCCGTGTATTCTTTTCTTTTAGTAAATAGCTGAAAAAAATAACAACGGTACTAACCAAGGAATACCAGAGAACCAAGTGGGAGACAATCCCTGCTGGCCAGAAGCGGGTAATAATAATTTTTAGAAAATAAATATAAAGAATGGCTGTGTACACCGATAATAAAGGCATGACAATATAGAGAAGCAAACCCTGAAGAAATTTGGGATACTCATCGTTTTTGTTATCCTCTCCATAAGCCGGAAACCCAGCAAGAAAACAAGCAGGGGCAAAGATACCTGCCACGATTAGCCAGAGATCAAGATAAACCTCGTTGGGTATATCAGCAGCAAAAAGAGTATTGATTGTAAAAAGGATCGCTG
>JAAZDR010000086.1 GCA_012512705.1 Bacillota bacterium | reverse complement strand
TTACTACATGTACCGCGACCTTTACCTCCCCGGGGATTTAAAGATTATAAAGGAAGCGGGCCTGCGTTTTGATCTTACAGTTATTGTTCCTGGGAAAATCGGCCGGGAGCTGATTAAGACAGCAGGGCATTATCATCCACTAAAAGAGGGAACGCAGCTCACCTATCCTGAAATCTATGAGGTGATTCACGGTACCGCCCACTACCTGCTGCAGCGCAAAAGTACAGAAGATGAGGGCAGGATTGAAGAGGCCTTCCTTTTCGAAGCGCAACCCGGGGATAAGCTGCTAATTCCACCGGATTTTGGCCATATCACCATTAATCCCGGAAATGATTACCTAATTATGAGCAACTGGGTTGCCTCTACTTTTAGCTCTAATTACGGTCCAATCCGCCGTTTTAGGGGCGGCGCTTATTATGAAATCCAAAAAGAGGACCACAAAGAATATATCGCCAATGAACATTATCACTTTGTTCCGCATCTTAATTTCGCCAAAGCGCTGGAGTTTGCACCCCTGGGACTAACCCGTAATTGCACTCTTTATGAAATGCTGCATGCGGAAGCGGATTCCCTGCAGTGCCTGGTGGAGCCGGAACGCTTTCAAGAACAGTTTTCTACTTATCGGGAAGCATGGAAAGAGAAAGTGTATTCCCAGATAAATTAGCAGCAACCTGAACCGTAAGTACTGCCTCAACCCTTGTTAAAGCAGGTTCTTTAACAAAAATAAATTAAAAAAAGTAGGAAAAAGGAAAGCAGTGTCGAAAAAAAACATATATTGTTTAAAAATTGGCAATTTAGTTTTTCGCACAATTTTAGTATACTATAGAAGAAATGGAGGATAAATATGGACAGGGTAGGCATTATCGGGGGAGGTACAGGCGGAAAAGCAATTCTTAAGCTTTTGCATTCGCTGCCGGAGATAGAATTAGCCTGGATCTGCGATATCAGGGAAGAATTCCCTGCCCGCTCATTGGCTGAGGATTTAGGCTTAGAAGTGATCTCTGATTTTCAGCAAAAATTGGAGCAGGACGACCTGCAGATCATTATAGATGTAAGTGGAACAGAGCAGGTCAAGAAAAAGCTCCTTCCCTTTTTAGACAAAGGGCTTACCGTTATAGACGGCCGGGCAGCACACCTTCTGGTAAGTATTGTTGAGGAGCGGCAAAATCTGCTTGCCAGCCTCAAACAGGAGGCGGTTGTGCTTGCAGAAGCTATTGAGAATATATCCGCATCTATAAAGCAGATCCGCGAGAGCACAGAAAGCCTCGCTGCGGGTGCGGAACAGCTCGCTGCTTATGGCAAAACTCTCACGGAGACGACCTCCAGTGCCCGGCAATCGATGAAAGATTCCAAAGAAATTCTGCTCTTAATCGAAAATATCGCCAAAAAAACTAATATAATTGGTTTGAATGCTGCAATCGAGGCTAATCGCGTTGGTGAAGCCGGCCAGGGTTTTGGTGTCGTTGCCGAGGAGATCCGTAAGTTGGCGGAAAACAGTGCTCGCTCTGTAAAAGAGATTGATCAAATCCTCCAGCAGGTCATCGCCTATATGCAGGAGATGGCTGAAGGGATCGAAGGCGCCAGTTCTCTTGCCCAGGATCAGGCCAAAGCCACCGAAGAGGTCCTCGCCTCCCTCGGGGAGATGGGTGGGGTCGGCGAAAGACTGCAAGGCCTCTCCCGTCACCTAGCAGGGCTTGAGTAGCTTACAGGCATAACCTATACCTTTTCCTAAGGGTATAGGTTTTTTATTTTTTTATTTATTTTTGGAACCAGCCCTTAATAATTTTTCAAATCTGCCGATGATCATAACAGGAAGATAAAATGGTCACTTTTTAGGAGTTGAGTAAGTTGAAAATTAACCCTCGATACAGACATATCCTCTCTAAAGTGCTGCAGGAGGGGACAGAGAAAAAAACCGCGGCCAATGAGCTGTGCGAGGAGAAGAAGATTCAAGAAGGAGAAAAATTTATCCCTTCCCGCTTGGCAGAATTGATCTCGCACATCAGCACAGAGGTTGAGGGAGAAGAAGTCAGTGAAAAGAGAGCAGCAGAGCTTGCTGCCCTTACGGAGCAGATTAAAAAGGGCGAATACCGATGTGACTCCCGGAGAATTGCAGAAGCAATGTTTGAGGAGTGTAGCGAAGAAGAAAATGAGCGTTAGTAGGGCAGGCGTTAAATTAAAAGATACTAAAAAAATGAACATCCTTCTCCGGGAGCTCATTGATTTAGAAAAAAAAATGCGCAGAGCGCTCCTCAGCGGTGATGCCCCTACTATCTCTGACCTCGCTGAACAGAAAGGTGTCTTGCTGCAGAAGCTGAAAGAAATATGTCCGCAGGCCGGAGAACTCTCCGCACCAAGGCAGGTAAAAAAAGAGATGTATGCTAAAAACGAAACCTTACGCCTCGTCCGGGAGCGGCTTTGGGAACTGCGTTCCCTTCAGGAAGCGAACGCCCCACTTTTAGCCGCAGCCTTGCGCACGGCTAACCGCCTTACGCGCGCTCTGCAAGAGGCGCCGGTAATTTACAGCAAAGATGGAAAACATCTTTTTGATGCTAAAGAAGAGGCACGCTTTTTAAACCACATTTCCTAAGAAAAAGATAATTGTCCACTTATAGGATTTGGTTCTGACAGATTTAGAACCAACAAGCAAAGGTTGTGATAAACTAATGGCATCATTTTTCTCTTTATATATCGGTTACAGCGGTCTAAAAGCACAGATGGCGGCAACAGAGGTTGCCGGCCAAAATATCGCCAATGCCAATACACCTGGTTATACTCGGCAGCACGTTTCCATGGAAGCAGTTGTTCCCCATATTGCTCCGGGTGCGCGCTTCTCGCCGGGACAGGGCGTACGGATCACCGGCGTAGAGCGTATCAAAAGCGATTATTATACCGAACAGCTGATTAATGCCTCTGGGGGTTATGCCTACTGGGAAACAAGGCAGAGTGCTCTTGAAGGGATTGAGGTTAATTTTTTAGAACCCAGCGATAGCGGGCTTTCAAGCTACCTGAACGAATTCTGGGACAGCTGGCAGGAGCTGAGCGCCAACCCGGAGAGCGAAGCAGTCCGCATGGGCCTGTTAGAAAGGTCAGTAAGCCTCACCAGGGGTGTGCAGAACAGCTATCGTCGCCTGCAGGATCTACAGTACGATCTCTACAGCGAGCTGGAAACAAAGGTGGAGCAGGTAAATAAAATTGCTGAAGAGATCGCTACCATCAATGAGCAGCTTGTTTTTCTGAAAGCTATGGGTGAGAAGTCAAATGAGCTTCTTGACCAGCTTGATCGGCGAATAAGTGAGCTTTCTCACCTTGCTGACATACGCGTCCGCACCAAGGACTCCGGAGCAGTCGAAGTTTTTATCAGCGGTAGGCTGCTTGTCCAAGATAACCGCACATTTGCGATCAGCATCAGCGGTGATGCCGACGGCAATCCCCAGATCGTCAACGAACACGGCAGCGTTTATAATCTAAAAAGCGGCAGCCTCAGTGCCCTTCTTGAAGCGCACAATAAGACAATCCCCTACTATCAGAGGGCGCTTGATGTCCTTGTCAGCGGCCTGGTGGAGGAGATTAATGCGGTTCACCAGGCAGGGGCTGACTTGGAGGGCAACGGGGGTATAGAATTTTTTCAGGATCTCACGGAAAAACACCCCCCTTCCCTTTACTTTGAAGTAAACCCGCAGTTCTTTGCCACTACGGAAGGTTATAAGCTAATCGCCGCTACTGCACCCGGGGCAGGTGGAGAGGCTGTGCCGGGAGACGGTGCTAATGCAGGAAAGATCCACGCCCTTCGCGATCAGGCGATTATCGATGGAGGTTTTACGCCGGAAGAATTTTACCGCAGTGTAATCGGCAGGCTCGGTGTCGAAGGCCAGGAAAGCGAACGGATGTTTAGGACCTATGATGCGGTGATCAGTCAGTTAGAACTGCGGCAGGAAGCGATCTCCGGCGTCTCTCTTGATGAAGAGATGCTGAACATGGTTCGTTTCCAACATGCTTATAATGCCGCCGCCAAATTTATGTCCACCGCAGATCAGATGCTTGACCTGTTAATTAAGGAGCTCGGATAGGAGGAAAAAAAATGCGTGTTACCCACAAAATGATCGCTGCCAGCGTAGCCATTAACCTTAATAAAAACCTCTACAGCCTGGAAAGGATGTCAACCCAGCTTTCCAATGGGAAACTCTTTGACCGTCCTTCTCAGGACCCTGTAGGTACAGTGAAGGTAATGCGCTTACATGTGGGCATGGCCCGCAACAATCAATACCAAAAAAATATAACGGAGGCGCGGATCTGGCTTGATGCTACGGAAAGCGCCCTCAAAGAAAGCATAGCCGTGGTGCAGCGTCTTCGCGAACTGGCGATCGATGCGGTCAGCGGGACAAAAACTGCTGAAGACCTGAAGATGATCCTTCCGGAAGCCCAGGAGCTGCTGGAGCACCTTCAGGGGCTGGCCAACAGCGAATACAGCGGGCTCTACCTCTTTGCCGGGCATAAGACAAAAACAAAGCCGTTCAGCGCAGAAGCTGACGGCACTTTTACCT
>JAAZDR010000085.1 GCA_012512705.1 Bacillota bacterium | reverse complement strand
CATTATAGTTCTCTTTGAGTTTTGTTTCTAAATATCTTAACTCTGCCTCTAGCTTTGTCGCCTTAATTTCTGCACGATGTTTACGCTGTTCTAGTTTAACTTTATCCTGTTGCAGGGTGTTTACTTCCTCCTCGACAGAACTTAACTTTTCTTTAATTATTTTGTGTTGCTCTGTTAGCTGATACAGTTTCTTTTCTTGCTCTGACTGTTGCTTCTGCTTATCTTTCAACAGTTCCTTTTTTTGCTTTAAGCTACT
Source organism: Bacillota bacterium (assembly GCA_012512705.1). GTDB lineage: Bacteria > Bacillota > Dethiobacteria > DTU022 > JAAZDR01 > JAAZDR01. The sequence goes on along the minus strand of JAAZDR010000085.1, from coordinate 4,174 downwards.
TTGAAGGCTTTCTATCCTACTCTTAAGGGCAGAAATTGAGTTTTGTAAATTCTGTTCTTCATTTAATAGCTGATTATGTACTTCCTCGACCCTGTCAAGATTATCCTTAATATTGTTCTTTTTTTCTGCTAGAGAAGCGAGGGTTACACGGCAGTCACTAATTTTTCGCTCCAATACCTTGATATGCTGCAGACGATCGGCATCAGATTGGCGCAGTTTCTCACTTTTTTCTTGCAATGAGCGTTCATCTTGTTCCAATTTTTTTAGCTCTGACAATAAAATTCTCTCTTCTACTTTTATTTTTTGCAGGCTTTCTGTTAAAGCCCGATGCTCTTGTTGTGCATGGGTAAGTTTTAGTTGTTGGTTACTGTGCTCTCTTTCCAACTCAGCAATCTTTTGTCTAACAGCTAAAAGATCTTTTTCCTTGGTCTGGATTAACCGGTCAAGCATTTCTTTTCTTTCGCTAAGCTTATCTTTTTGCGTGCAATAGGCAGCGATTTCGTTTTGAAGGCGTTCTAATTGTTCTTCTAAATCTTTTAGTCTGCTTTCTAAAGCGTTAATTTCCCTTTTCCTTCCTAAAAGCATGCTGTTTTTATGGCGATAGATGCTCCCTCCAGTGATCGCTCCACCAGGGTTAATAATCTCTCCCTGCAAGGTGACAATTCTTCTGCTAAATCCTAGTTCATGCCCGATATCAAGAGCAGCGTCCATATCGGAAGCAACAATGATATTACCAAGCAAAAATTCTACTACAGGCATAAAAAGTGGTTCTGTTTCCACTAGTTCAGCAGCAATACCAACCACATTAGGATTTTCAGGCCGTGGCCGTTTTATTTTTTGAGTTCTCGCCTTGATAATATTTAACGGTAGAAAAGTGGCACGCCCGCCTTTAGTTTTCTTTAAAAAATTAATCGCTCTTTTTGCTACAGCTTCATCAGTGGTTACAATATCTTGCAAAGCCCCTCCTAGAGCTGCTTCAATTGCAATTTCATACTTCCAAGGCACTTTAATTAACCGCGCTACAGGTCCAAAGATCCCTTTTAACAGTTCATTTTTTTCCTGTTCCTGCAAAATATTACGAACACCCTGGTAATAACCGCTGTATTGTTCTTCTTGTTCCTTAAGTATGCTACGCCTTCCTCTAAAATCCTGAATTTGCTCCAGAATAAAATGACTTTTTTGCTGCAGGTTGTCGAAACTGTTTTCGATTTCAGCAAACTGATTATTATAACGTTCTTTTTCTGTTTTAAGAGCATGAAGCTCTCGTTTAAAATCTGCTGCTGTTTTCTCTTTTTCTAGCTTCTTCCCCATTGTTTCCCCGAGCTCTTTATCTATCTCCTGCAAAAATTTTTCTATAAGCTGCTGCTGCTCTATTTGCCTCACTTCTTCCTTGTGCAGGTTTTCAAGCAGTTGCTCTTTAGCAGCCTTTTTTATGCTGATTTCTTTTAGCCTTTCCTGAAGCTGTTCAAAAGTTTCTCCATCTACAGTTCTATCTTCCAGCTCCCGCAACTCTTCCTTTAAAGATTCATGCTTTAATTTTTCCTTTGCTTCAGTATTATTTTTCTCCTCTAATTCATGACGACAGTTTTCTTTTTGCTTTTCCGCTTCCTTAATTTTCTCCCTAAGAGCATTGCCAGCACTTTCTTTTTCCTCTAGCTGTTTTCTAACTTCATCTAGACGCTCTTCAGATATTTGTATCTCATTTTCTCTCTGTTCAACATCTGCAGTTATACTGATAAGTAAACGCTCTGCATCATTACGTTTTAGGGCCAGTTCCTGCTCCTCATTCTTAATTTTCCCAGATGCAGCTTCTGCTTTCACCAAGGAAGTATTAATTTGTAGAATCTGCTGTTCAAGGTCTTCTAACCTGTTCACAAGCTTATTATAATTACTGCGCACATCATTAAAATTTTGTAGAAGAAGTTTTTTTTCAATACTCATTAGTTTTGATTGTAGTTTTTTATAATGCTGTGCTTTTGAAGACTGTTCAGCCAACGGCTCCAATTGCGACCCGAGCTCTAAAACCAGATCCTGAACGCGAATCAAATTGCTGTGCATCTCTTCGAGACGCCTCTGCGCTTCACGTTTACGGTTTTTATATTTTAAAATTCCTGCTGCTTCTTCAAAAAGTTCGCGCCGCTCTTCAGCCCGGGTATTAATGATCTCCTCCACCTTTCCCTGAGCAATAAAAGAGTAAATGTCTCGCCCGACACCAGTGTCGACAAAGAGCTCTAAAATATCTTTTAAACGGCAAGGGCGCTTATTAATCAAATATTCACTCTCACCGCTTCTGTAAAGCTTTCTTGTTACCGTAACCTCCTCGTAATCAAGATCGAGGAGAGAATCAACATGGGCGAACGTTAAAGAAACCTCTGCATAGTTAAGTGCCTTGCGGGAGTCGGTACCGCCAAAGATTATCTCCTCCATTTTGGCCCCTCTAAGTAACTTGATGCTTTGTTCACCGAGGGCCCACCTTACAGCATCAACAAGGTTGCTTTTGCCGCAACCGTTTGGGCCAACAATCGCACAAATACCTGGTGTAAATTCCAATTCTGTCTTCTCCGCAAAGGATTTAAAACCAAAGAGTTCCAAACGCTTCAAAAACATTCCGTTCCCCCCAGCAAAAACGAACCTGCTTGAAAAATTCAAGCAGGTTATTAAGTAACATTAATGCAAACTCATCGTTCTTCAATCAGGAATCTGATCGCCGTTCTTTCCTCAGAATCAATTTCAATTTCGACGAAGGCAGGAAGAGCAACAAGGTTGATCCCGTTTGGAGCCACATAACCCCTAGCAATTGCAATCGCTTTAACAGCTTGGTTTACAGCACCGGCACCCACCGCCTGCAACTCCACTTTTTTATTTGCCCTGATAACAGCAGCTAACGCACCTGCTACAGCCTTCGGTTTTGAATTGGCAGATACCTTTAATACCTCCATAGTAGTAACTGGTTCCTCCTTTGTAAGAGCGAATTAGCATGATTATGCACCAATAAGGTTTATTCTTGAAAAAATCATTATTTCCTGCTAGAATTCTTAAATTTTTCCAAAGCTGCTTTTGCTGCAGCCTGTTCCGCATCTTTTTTGCTATGACCTTCGCCAGTGCTCACAGCTTTACCCGCGATAAAAAGTTCTACATCGAAAACTTTTCTGTGATCAGGACCAGTTTCTTCAATAAGTTCGTATTTTGGAGGCTCTCCAAAACGGGATTGTGAAAGCTCTTGCAGTTGTGTTTTATAATCGTTTCGCAGCACCCCCTCCTCCAAGACGTTGAAGACCGGTTTAAAAAGGTTAATTATCAGTCGATAAGCTTCCTTGTAACCTAAATCTAGATAGAGAGCGCCAATCAGTGCTTCAAGGGCATCAGCCAATAAGGAGCGCCGTTTATGGCCTCCATCTTGTGCTTCCCCTTTCCCCAATAAAAGGTATTTCCCCAACTCAAAATCGTTGGCAAGGCGAGCAAGAGTTTGCTCGCAAACTATATCCGCCCGCATGCGGGTCAGTTTCCCTTCTGGAAATTTTTTATAGCGGTGATACAGATAATCACTGATCACCAACTCGAGAACAGCGTCCCCTAAGAACTCCAAACGCCGATTATGCTTTTGATGCAGGTTAAATTCGTAGGCATATGAGGAATGCGTTAACGCTTGTTCATAAAGTTCGTAATCGTTCACCGACCATTTTAAATTCTGTAAAAGTTTTTCCAATCTATGTCCTTTCAAAATAAGATCCTCCCTATACATAACGGCGGACAACGAGACTCGCGTTGGTGCCGCCAAATCCAAAAGAATTAGAGATTGCTGTGTTTACAGCCGCTTTGCGTGCTTTGTTGGGGACGTAGTCCAGATCACAATCGGGATCAGGGTATTCATAATTAATTGTTGGGTGGATTATTCCTTCTTCAAAGGCCATTAAAGTAGCGACTAACTCTACAGCACCAGCAGCACCTAAAAGGTGGCCGATCATGGATTTGGTTGAACTGATAGCAAGTTTATATGCATGTTCTTTAAAGGTTTTTTTAATGGCCATCGTCTCAATCTTATCGTTAAATTCCGTAGAGGTTCCATGGGCATTAATATAATCGACCTCCCTACCATCTATCCCGGCATCATTCAACGCATTTTGCATACAGCGGAAAGCCCCAAGGCCCTCCGGAACCGGTGCTGTTACATGGT
>JAAZDR010000011.1 GCA_012512705.1 Bacillota bacterium | reverse complement strand
CCAAAAATTTGGGCTTCGGGAATAATAGCTATAAAAAGTGAAAACCTATAATAAACTCAAAAACTATATACAAACGAAAGGAGACTTTTGATCATGAAAGACAGTTTAACAACCAGTCTGATTGTTGTAATCGTAGGTGCTATTGTCACTGTAGTCGGCATGTTTTTTATTCCCGGCGATCTTGGCATCGGGCTGACTGGGTTTGGTGCCGCGCATATTTTCCTTGGTCTGCTTGATATGCTGCGCCCCTCTGTCCGCCAAGCGGGCACGGAAACGCCGCCTCAACAAGAAAATGAATAGAAAATGGTGCGCCTGGGAGGATTCGAACCCCCGACTAATGGATTAGAAGTCCACTGCTCTGTCCCCTGAGCTACAGGCGCACGCACAAATTATTATAGCTGAAGAAAGCAATAAGATCAAGAACAGTTAGCGGTTTATTTGGTTCAGAATGTCTCACTTTTTTCACTATGATTCCATAAAATTATTAGATCATGCATCCATTTACATGAAAAAGAAAACCGGGCCGCGGGAATGGCAGCGCCCGGTTTTTGATTAAATAATATTTATTTTAGAAAAAAGGCAAACCCCACTCAAAATGCGCATTCAGCGTTTCTAAAATGCCGAATATCATAACAATAAAGATGGCGATGGGGACAATAACCTTAAGCAAGATTGAGTAAAAATCTCCGACTTTGAAGCTGCCTTCTCCCTTGTTTGCTTCCTCAGCAGTATTTCTGGAACCCCAGACGTAACCAGCAAATATACAGGTTAAAAGACCGCCGAGGGGCAAAAAGACACAGTTGGAGATCCAGTCGTAAGTGTCCAGGAGATCCATGCCGAGGAATGTGATATCGGACAAGACACTATAGCCTAAACTACTAGGAATACCGACAACAAAGACGATCAAGCCAATGATAATGGAGGCGCTAACCCTTGTCATCTTGAGCTCATCAACAGCATATGCAACAACTACTTCTAAAAGTGAGATTGCTGAGGTCACTGCAGCGATACTCAACAAGAGGAAAAACAGGAAACCAAAAAACGCACCAAGCGGCATCTCCGCAAAAACAGCTGGCAGAGTAATAAAGGTTAGACCAGCACCAGCACCCGGATCGAATCCAAACGCAAAAACAGCGGGAAAAATCGCAAAACCAGCAAGCACAGCAACTAAAGTGTCAAGGCCGACTACAGAGAGAGCACTGTCAGGGATGTTCTCTTTCTGGGAAAGATAGCTGCCGTAAGTAAGCATCGCGCCCATTCCCAAACTCAAAGTAAAGAAGGATTGGGCAACAGCATTAAGTACACTCCTCCAGGTAAGCAGGCTGAAGTCAGGCCGCAGATAAAAGGCCACACCTTTGCTAGCGCCGGGCAACGTTAAGGATCTGACAACCAAAACAAATAGCAGGATAAAAAGAATGGGCATTAGGATCTGCACACTCTTTTGAATACCCTTTACAACACCGGCACTAATAATACCAATAGTAATCGCCATAAAGACAAAGTGCCAAATAATCGGCCCCCAGGTAGCGGATATTTGTCCGATAAAAAGCTCATCAAACGCTGTCCCTGTTACAAAGGAACCGCCGATAGCCTTAAAAATATATGCTAACGACCACCCGCCAACAACAGAATAATAACTTAAAATCACAAAGCCGCTTAGGACACCGAGAGCACCAACAAGCCACCACGGGCTGTTGGGAGCCAGGGCCTTAAAAGCACCAATCGGGTTCCTCTGTGTCTTCCGGCCGATCGTCATCTCTGTAACCATGATTGGATAACCGATAAAAAAGATAGCAAGTAAATATACGATTAAAAAAACAGCCCCGCCGCCTGTCCCTGTAATATAAGGGAAGCGCCAGATATTACCTAGACCGATCGCTGAACCAGCAGCCGCAAGGATGAAACCTACACGTGAAACCCATTGTTCTCTGTTTTGTTCGTTAAGATCCAATCTTTTTCCCTCCTCCAAAGGTAACTCCAAGCTAAACACCAATTAAATAATTAAATAATTAATTTAAATGATAATAATAAAGCCGTTTTGAAAACACCCCCCTACACATAACTAGCGTTAAATATATAATTTTAACTATTCTACAATTAGTAGAAAAATCCTTCTTACAGGGCGGTATTTTGTAAAACAATATTGATATCCTGTTTTTCTTGTAACAACGGAGAAAATATTTCGCCTACCTCATTTAGGCGCGGCAAGGCAGTAAGCAGGTTAAAGTCCGCAGGGTTAAAGCCTCCCTCCTCCACCTCCTTCCAGGTAAGAGGCATAGATACCGGTGCACCAGGCAGAGGGCGTGGGCTATAAGGGGCAACAAGGGTTTTCCCTTTTATATTTTGCAGGTAATCAAGATATATTTTCCCTTCACGTGCACAAATTTTACGCTCCATGGTCGTTTTTTGGGGATAGGCCTTGTTAATCAAGCAACAGAGGTATTCAACAAAACTTCGCACCTCATCGTAAGAATAATGGGGCTTTAAAGGGACAAAAATCTGCAGCCCAGTTGCCCCGGACGTTTTCGGGTAGCCCTTCAACTTAAATTCTTCCAGTAAATTCTTTAACAGCAGGGCGATATTGCGCACATCATCAAACGTGGAGTGTTCCATGGGATCGAGATCAAATACTGCAAAATCAGGGTTATCGAGATTAGGTATGGAAGAAAGCCAGGGGTGGATCTCAATGCAGGACTGATTGGCAATCCAAATCAGGGTGGAGATATCCTCAGCAATTACGTAATTAGTTACTTTTTCTTGTTCATGCTTTATAGGAAATGTTTTTACCCATGAGGGAGCACCTTGAGGACAGTTTTTTTGATAAAACCCTTCTTCCTCGATTCCTGACGGAAAACGCTGAAAAACTAAGGGCCGCTGTTTAAGGTGCGGTAGGATAAATGGAGCAACTTCAATATAATAACGCACCAGATCGTATTTTAGGAGATTGTCCTGAGGCCACAAAACACGATCGAGGTTAGTAAGCTTTACCTCGCGCCCCTCAATCTCCAAACAATCAACTTTGGCCATAAAGACACCCTCTCATTAAAGATAAACAGGCTGCTCATAACTGACACCCTTTGGGATCCTCTTTGCTGAAGCCGATGATCACTGGCGCACGCAGCGAAAAAGATTCTGTCCATTCCATAAATTCGACGACCACAACAAGCCGCGGCTCAATCCAGCAGTATTGTCGCCCACGGGGAGGGTTTTTAAAAGCGGGTCTCTCTTGCCTGAGCAGAGGAAGAAATTCAGCCAGCTTTCTCCATTCCTGATCCCGAAGCCCGGTTCCCGCACGACCGATATACAAAAGTTCTTCCCCCCGGTAGATCCCGAGGAGAAGCGCTGTGGGAATCCCGCACTTTATACTATAGCCGCCAACAACACAGGATCTCTTCCGACGCACCTTTATTTTTAGCCAGTAATCTGATTTGCGGCCGGGAAGGTAAGGGCTATCAATCCTTTTGGCTACTACACCTTCCATCTCTTTCTCCTTTACCGCTTCCCAGAGAGCCGGTCCATCGCTAAAGCTTTCTGTACAGTGAAAATAATTGTTTCCTTTAAATAAAGGAGCAATCTCTGTAAAAAGCAAATCCTGTCGTTTCTCCCAAGAAAGGTCAGTAAGCTTCTTTCCTTGATAATACAGGAGGTCAAAAACAATGAAGACAACGGGGGTTCTCTTTGCCAGCCGCCTAATGTTCTCTTTTTTAGCAGCCAGATCACGTTCCAAAACGCGCGCAAAATTTGGCTTACCATCCTGCATAACAACGACTTCACCATCGAGGATTGCTTCTTTGCCTTCCAATAATAAAGGAAGTGAAGCTAATTCCAGATAGCGATCCGTGCGCTCATGAAGTCGACGATTCTGCAACCTCAATTTCCCTTCATTGATAAAGGCCAACATCCGTACCCCGTCCCACTTAACCTGATAACGATAACGCTGCGATTGAAAAATTTGCGGATGTAATTTTGGCTCCATCGGCCTGATAATTTCTTTGAGCATTAGCTGACCCCTGCAGGCTCTTTTTTATCTTTTTTTCCCGTATCCAGCTTTTTTTTCACATTTTTTGTCATCTCAATGCTTGCTTTGAGTGCCTCCATCAAATCAACAACCTTGCCCCTCTCCGGAATCTCAGGAGCAGCGATATCCTCACCGCGAATTTTGGCATGGATAACCTCCAATAAAGCCTCCCTGTATTGGTCGTGATATTTTTCTGGTTCGAACCTTGCCGCAAGATGTTTGATCAACTCCTGAGCCATTTTCAACTCGTTTTCATGGAGCTGCGGTTCCCTGCCCAAACCGGGAACCATATTAACATCCCGCACTTCATCAGGATAAAACATCGTTTCTAGTGCCAGGGCTTGATCATAAACCCGTACTGCTGCCAAAGACTGCTTAGAGCGGATAACAATCTTAGCCACGGCGATCTTCCCGCTCTCAGCCATTGCCCGGTGAAGGAGGTAATAGGGTTTCGTTCCTGTTTCATCTGGAGAAAGGTAGTAAGTGCGGTCGAAATAAACGGGATCAATCTCTGATAGGGAGACAAAATCAACGATATCAATTGTTTTGGTCTGTTTATCGGGAATTTTTTCTAAATCTTCCTCGTTTATAATTACAAAACGATCCTTCTCATATTCATAGCCACGGACAATATCTTCCCATTCTACATCCTCATCGCAGCGGTCACAGCGGCGTTGATAGGATAAAGGGGTAT
>JAAZDR010000084.1 GCA_012512705.1 Bacillota bacterium | reverse complement strand
ATTAAAAGGAGGGCGGCAATAACAGCTCTAAACCTTCTTCGGTGCCGACTCTTGAAAGAATTTTAGCCCGTATTAGAGAACAAAAGGAGGCAGCTCTTTAAGCTAGATGTCTAAGTTCAACTATCTTTTCTGGCTGCGTCTCTTTATCAGCTCAATTGTCGGCATGGTAATATTTGTTAGTCTTTTTAGCGCTCACCGTTTCATTTTTGGAGCTGTTGAAATAGAACTAGCCCTAAAAATTTTTGATCACGGTTTAACTGAAGTCGTTATACCTCCGGTCGGACGTGTCCGTGCGCAGACTCATCTGCCTCCGTTTATGTTTCAGGCAACACTTTTAAACGTAAATTTTGATCTGCTCTCGCAGATGGTAGAAGATATAGGATCTGAGGGCCAGGAAGTTAAATGGTTAATCGAACAAGGTCGCAGCTATATATACTTCTTCGTTATTCGTAATCTGGTCCTTGCTTTCCTTGGTGGTGCAGCTGGCGTCTTCTTTTACCAGCGTCGCGTTACTAAGGATATGCTTTGGGGAGGGCTGATCGGGCTTCTCATATTCTCCCTTGCTTTATTGCTTGCCGGTGTTACCTACGAGATTGATGCTTTTGCTAACCCTGAATTTGAGGGTTTACTAAGCGCTGCTCCCTGGCTTTTGGGCCTTGTGGAAGAGGCTATCATCGCTGTTCAAAACCTCGGTGTCCAACTGCAGGTTATTGCTGAAAACCTGCTCGTTCTTTTCGAGCGCTTGGAAACCCTTGATCCGTTGGGAGTCATAGATGGCGAGCTTAAGGTATTGCATGTCTCCGATATTCATAATAATCCTGCAGCCATTGACTTTATCGGACAAATAATTCGTACTTTTGACGTTGATCTTGTCATTGACACTGGTGATATAATTGATTACGGAACGCCTTTGGAAGCAGAGCTTGCCTCTCGAGTGGCTAATCTCTCTGTTCTCTATGTTATCGTGCCTGGAAACCATGATTCGCCACAGGTAATTGACTACCTCCAGGAAGCAGGTGTCAACGTTCTTCTGGAAGGAGTAATAGAAGTTAAAGGACTGCATATTGCCGGAATCAGGGATCCCTCTTCTAAATCAACATCAATGAAAGTAGAAAGCGAAGAGGTTTATAAAATATATGCAGAGCGATTAAAAGAAATTATTATCGACGCAGAAGAACCTGACCTATTAGCTGTCCACCATCCTTTAATGGCGCAGGCTTTTAGGGGAGATATACCCGTTTTACTGATGGGACATACCCATAAAAACAAGGTGGAAGTGGGTAAAGATTTTATTGCTATTAATGCCGGTACTTCTGGTGCAGCTGGAGTACGGGGCCTGCAGACTGAGACAGAACTTCCCTACAGTGTCGTGCTTATCTATTTTAACTTCAATGAACAGGGCAGGCCTATTGCTACTGCTGCAGATTTTATCACTGTTTTTAGATTCCAAAGTAGTTTCGTCCTTGAAAGACATCTCCTTAATCAACCGCAATCAAAAGAAGATAATCAAAACAAAGATGAGCATCATAACGAAATAGGCTGATGAGGGCTGAAAGGGGATAGGGGGTTGAAAAAATGATCAGGACCTTTATAGCGATTAAAATTGATTCTATCTTGGAAAAAGATTTTTGGCAGCTGCAGCAAGAATTAAAGAAAAAGCTCACTGCAGGACGTCCGAAATGGGTGGAACCACAAAATATGCATTTGACGATAAATTTCTTAGGAGAGATTAAGGAAGAGCTTATTCCGCTAATTGAGGCTTCATTACAAACTGGCCTGAAGGAGATCAAACCTTTTATACTTTCCTTTTGTGGACTGGGTGTTTTCCCTAATCTGCGAAAACCGCGTGTGCTTTGGAGCGGTATAAATGAAGGGAAAGACAGCGTAAGTAAAATTTATAATTTCACACAAGATTCTTTATCTTCAATCGGTTTTTCTCAGACTAATAAATGCTATCATCCCCATCTTACACTTGCCCGCTTTCGTGAACCAGTTCCATTTGCAGATATTTCCTCTGTTGTTAAGGAAACTTCGTTCTCAAGCAGCATGATAACGGTAAAGGGCATTACTCTTTTTCAGAGTATATTAAGACGGCAGGGATCTCAGTATATACCCCTTAAAGAAATCTTGTTTTAAAGAAGGATTCCGGTTGTCTTTCACGAATATATAGACAAACAGGCGTTCTCTTTTGGGAGGTATGACCATGGAAAAAAGTAAAGCCTTAGAGATGGCTTGCTTACAGATCGAAAAACAATTTGGCAAAGGTTCAATCATGAAGCTGGGAGAAACGGCTAAAGTAAATATCCCGGTAATTCCCACAGGGGCATTGCCGCTGGATATCGCTCTTGGTGTTGGTGGCCTGCCTCGCGGACGTGTTATAGAGATCTATGGGCCGGAATCCTCAGGTAAAACTACAGTGGCACTTCATGCCATCGCTGAAGCGCAAAAGCGCGGCGGGTATGCTACTTTTATAGATGCTGAGCATGCCCTTGATCCCATTTATGCGGAAAAGTTAGGTGTAAATATCGATGAACTCTTGGTTTCCCAGCCAGATACAGGAGAACAGGCCTTAGAAATTGCTGAAGCTTTAGTTCGAAGCGGAGCAATTGATATTCTGGTAATTGACTCTGTAGCTGCATTGGTGCCGAGGGCTGAAATAGAAGGGGAGATGGGCGAAGCTCATGTGGGCCTGCAGGCACGCCTTATGTCCCAGGCACTGCGTAAGCTTTCCGGCTCAATAAGCAAATCACAAACAACGGCTATTTTTATCAACCAGATCCGAGAGAAGGTCGGTATTATGTT
>JAAZDR010000083.1 GCA_012512705.1 Bacillota bacterium | reverse complement strand
GGACTTCTGGAACTGGAACCTGAAGTAGAGCGCCGGATTGCCTGGGCTGGCCCCCTGTTAAACTTTCTGCTCGTTGGCCTTGCCCTGGTTGTCTATAACAATAATTATTATTTTGGACCGCTGACGGAGAATAACCTTCTTTTTTTTATACAGGCAAACCTCATGCTCGCTTTCTTTAATCTTTTCCCGGCCCTTCCCCTTGATGGAGGACGGATCCTACGAGCAATGCTGACACAGCGTTATGGGTTTCGGCGTGCAACAGAGATAGCGACTTTTATGGCCAAGGTGCTGGCAATTTTTATTTTTGCCTCCGGAATCTTATTATTTCTTCAGGGTGAATTTAACTTAACGATTTTTATTGCTGCTGGTTTTCTATATATCGCTTCTACTCACGAACAGGGTATGGCAATTTATGCCTTTTTGCACTCTTTGAGCGCGAAAGAGCTGGAAATGGAGCGCCGTGGCGGGATGCGTGGTGAGCAGCTGGTAGTGCATGAAGAAGCGCAGGTTAACGATGTCCTGCGCCTTTTTGCCCCAAAAAGGTATCATTTTGTGCGCGTTGTCGACCATTCACGGCAAGTACTCGGCGAGATCTCTGAGACAAAGCTCTTGGAGGCAGCACTGAAAAAGGGAATTCATTTTCCAGTTAAAAAGATACTTTAATCAATTTAGTGAAAGAAAGGGTGGATTTCGTTCCCTTCTTCCTTAAGGCTTGGGGGATAGAGGAATTCTTTGGTTAGGTGACGAAATTTAGTAATAAAAATAGCAGCAGAAGTGGAAGACTAACAGTAGGACGAGGTGAAAGGATGAAGCTTGAACAGAGAATTAACGGTGTTTTGCCAAGGGTCACCAATCCTGCTCGCTATATCGGCAACGAATGGAATTCCGTTCACAAAGAGCCTTCTTCTGTGAAGGCAAGGCTTGCCCTTGCTTTTCCTGATCTGTATGAGGTAGGGATGTCCCATCTGGGGTTTAAGATATTATACCAGGTCATTAACAAAAGGGAGCAGTTAGCAGCAGAAAGGGTTTTTGCCCCTGCTTTGGATATGGAAAAGGAGATGCGGCATCACCGTATACCATTATTCAGCCTGGAATCTTTTACGCCCCTGCGTGATTTTGATTTTGTCGGTTTCACCCTTCAGTATGAGTTGAGCTATACTAATATCCTCAATATGCTTGATCTGGCAGGTATTCCCCGCTTTCAGTCGCAGCGTACGGACAGTGACCCTTTTATTCTTGGAGGAGGCCCCGGCGCTTTTAATCCTGAACCGCTGGCTCCTTTTTTTGATGCCTTTATTCTTGGTGACGGTGAAGAGGTTGTCCTCGAGATTTTAGATCTTTATCTCTGCTGGCAGGGACAAAAAGGTGCGACTGGGGAGAGAGGGGATTTTTTACGTAAGCTGGCTGGCATACCGGGGATCTATATCCCCTCTTTTTACCGCGCTCATTATGACTGCAAGGGTAATTTTTCCGGTTTAGAGCCGCTAGAAGCCAAAGCCCCGCAGGCAATCATTAAGAGGATAAGTCCATTACGAAAAGAAGATTATCCGACTAAACCGGTAGTTCCCAACACAGGGGCTGTTCACGACCGAGCGATGCTCGAGCTCTTTCGCGGCTGTACCAGAGGCTGTCGTTTTTGCCAGGCAGGTATTATTTACCGTCCGGTCAGGGAACGCAAGAAGGAGGATTTAAAGGAACTGGCTCAAAAACTCCTGCGGGAAACAGGTTATGAAGAAGTTTCGCTGACCTCCCTCAGCAGCAGTGATTATCCAAATATAGAAGGACTGGTGCATGAGCTGTTCAGTGTTTGCGGCGATGATGTAAATTTGTCTCTCCCCTCCCTGCGGCTGGATTCCTTTTCGGTAAAGCTGGCAGAGGAAATCCAGAAGGTGCGTAAAAGCGGTCTGACTTTTGCTCCAGAGGCAGGAACACAGCGTCTGCGCGATGTGATTAACAAAAATGTGAGTGAGGAAAACCTTCTCCAGGCAGCTGCTGATGCTTTTAGCTCCGGGTGGACAAACCTTAAGCTCTATTTTATGATCGGGCTTCCTACAGAGACAGAAGAAGATTTGGAAGGGATTGTCACTCTTGTTCGACGTGTAGCTGGGTTATATAGGGAAAAGAAAGGGAACTTCAGCAGGCTGCGTCTCTCCGTAAGCGCTTCTACTTTTGTTCCTAAGGCGCATACCCCCTTTCAATGGGAACCGCAGATTACGATCGAAGAGAACCGTAAACGCCAACGTTTTTTAGCGGAACGCTTGCGGCGGTTCAAAGGGGTCCGCTTCAGCTACTCTGAACCGGAGATGAGCTTGCTTGAAGCTGTTCTTGCCCGCGGGGATAGGCGCCTTGCCCCAGTTATCGCCGGCGCTTTGGATAATGGCTGCCGTTTTGACAGTTGGGGCGAGCATTTTAATTTCAATGGATGGCAGAAGGCTTTTTCTGCGGCGAACGTTTGCCCGGATACCTATGCATACAAAAAATTTGCTCCTACAGACCCTTTGCCCTGGGATCATCTGCATACCGGGGTTAGCAAAAGCTTTCTCCTGCGGGAATACCAGCGAGCGATGGAACAGGCGACTACTCCTGACTGTCGTGAGAGGTCGTGTCAGGGTTGTGGTATCGAAAACTGTCCTATAGCGGAAAAAAGTGCGGGAGAACTGCAGAGACAGGAGGAAGGGTAGAAATGCCTCGTTACAGGATCTGTTTTAGCCGTGGAGAAGAGCAAAACTACCTCTCCCATCTTGATCTGATGCGCACCCTGACCAGGGCATTGCGCAGGGCGGCTTTGCCGGTGCAGTACAGCCGCGGTTTCAATCCCCAGCCGCGTCTTGTTTTTGCCGCACCACTTCCGGTAGGGATAACAACGGAAGCAGATTTTTTTGATCTTTTTCTCAAAGAGGAGCTGGCAGAAGCGCAGATCCATGCCCTTCTAAATGATAACCTCCCGCAGGGTCTAAAAATAGTGAGTGTTTATACTGTAAGGGAAGATGCTCCGCCTTTAATGGCTGAGGTGGAGGCTGCTCTGTATGTGGTTTCTCTTGACAATGCCGGCATTGAAGGAAAATGGGCGACAGTCAGGGAGACCCTGCAGGCAGCGATTGCCGATATTTGCGCCACCGATGAACTTGTTGTTGAGCGAAAAGGGAAAAAGAAGACAAAGAAAGTAAATATTCGCCCTTTTATACTGGAGATATCCTTTCAGGAAGAATCCGCGGAAGAAATATCCATACGCATACTATTACAGACCGGCAACAAGGGCGGTGCCCGACCTGATGAGGTCCTAGCCGCCCTTTGCCAGAGGGTTCCCTGGAGTTTTAAAGAACTCTACAACCCCCGTATTCACCGTCAAAAACTTTTTAAACGGGCGTGCCAGGTCTTGGTTCCGCTGGCAACTGATAAGACGACAGATAATATGGAGCGGCGGTAGAGGAAATGAGGTGAGACAATGGATAAAAAAATTATTGTCAACTATGATGCCAAACAGACAAGGGTGGCCGTGCTGGAGGACGGTAAGCCAGTTGAACTGTATGTCGAGCGTCCTGTGCAACAGCGAGTAGTCGGAAATATCTATAAAGGCGTTGTCGAGAACGTTTTGCCGGGAATGCAGGCTGCTTTTGTTAATATTGGCCAGGAAAGAAACGCTTTTCTTTACGTTGACGATATCCTCGTAGAAGAAGATGATCAAGAAAACGGAGAAGATCTAAGGTCTCCTAGGCCGATACAGTCACTTTTAGCTGTCGGCAAAGAGGTTATGGTGCAGGTAGTTAAGGAACCTTTCGGCAATAAGGGAGCGCGGCTGACCAGCCAGATAACACTGCCGGGACGGTTTTTAGTCCTCGTTCCCGGGGGAGATCAAGTCGGCATTTCGCGAAGGATCGAAGCCAAAAATGAGCGGGAGCGGCTGAAGAAAATCGCTGAAGAGATTCGGCCGCGAGGGATAGGTCTCATTGTCCGTACAGTAGCTGAAG